>JBKKDI010000058.1:0-2518 GCA_046708645.1 Aestuariivirga sp. | reverse complement strand
AGAGCTTTGCACATCCGGCGAGCGTCGATTCCATCCCAACGACTGCCAATCATGAAGACTTCGTTAGCATGGCGACGTTTGCAGCGCGGCGTCTTGAAGAAATGGCTGATAACGCAGCGGCGATCGTCGCAATCGAATTACTAGCTGCAGCGCAGGGTATTGAGTTTCGCCGACCCTCCCGATCGAGTTCGAGGCTCGAAGAAATTCTTGTGGCCATCAGAAGTAAGGTTGCGGCCTACAATGAGGATCGCTTCTTTGCACCGGACATTGCCGCAATGAAGACCATGGTGCGAAGCGGCTTTTTCTGTGAGTACCTGCCTGCGGGGTTGCTGTAAGTTCGCTCTATGCGGAGACGATGGACTTTGCTCCGAGGGAGTTCCGCGGAATCATCTGGAAGCCATAAACTGCGTTCGGATCTCCCGAACTATTCGACGCCTCTGTGTGATCTGCTTTAGGCGCTTCCTCGGGATTTTGTTCGTTTTGGTGCCACCGGTTTGTCGTAATAAGGAAGCTGATCTACACGAGGCGTATAGGTCCCATTACTTCGGCATTCGAGAACATGCTGTGCAATTTTTTCTAGGGTTGCAAACCAAACATCTCCGGTTCCCAGCATATATTCGATCATTTTCTCCACACGTTTCCAGCGCGACAGCCGGCCACTCACAAAAGGATGCCAAATGCCGATCCATAATCCCCCTCCTTCCTCCCGCATGGCCTCAAATTCTGCCATGAAGACTTCCATCGCGCGCTCAGGTGCCATGATCTGCATGACGTAATTGAGATCAAGGGAATGAACATAGGGCGGCCAGTCGTCAGTTGCCCAATTGGCTGGCAATTCGACAAGCTCTCCTCTTTTCGTTTTCAAAATATACGGTACATCATCGCCCATTAGAGATGAATCATAAAGGAATCCCTCTTCGACCAAAAGATCTGCCGTATTGTTTGAAAAATTATAGAGTGGTGATCTGTTGCCACGCGGCCGTTGCCCGGTATGTTTGACGATCACGTCGATTGACCGCTGCATCCAATAGTGCTCGTCAGATTTGGTCAAGCTGTTGGGTGCTTCATGTATATAGCCATGAAATCCAATTTCGTGACCGTCCTTGATCATTGCTTCAACAGCAACCGGATATTGTTCAATGCACCAGGCGGGAACAAAAAAAGTTTGCTTTAGATTATAGCGGCGATAGGCTTCGAGAATACGGGGCACGGCCACTTGCGGACCGTAACGAAGCATTGAGATCGTTGAGACCCGTTTGATAGAATCCGTTGGGTGTTCCAAATGTACAAGACTGTCGGCATCCATGTCGAACGTAATGGCACACGCAACCTTAGCTCCATTCGGCCAGGGAACAGGATTGACGATCATGATTTTCAGCCCCTGTAGTTTGTCTTTTTGCGGACAATATAAATTCGTTTCGGCAATCAAACTCACATACCGGTAATGCTCATGTTAATTAAAGTCAAACCTCTGACGCGCGAGGCCTTTGCTCCTTACGGGGACGTGATTGACAAAGGTGGCACTTGCGTTTTTTCGACCAATGGCGGGCAAGCCGAGCGTTACCATGATCTTGCTCGCCTTGTGCCCGGCCGTGCCGACGCCCGCACGTTAGTCAGCATCTTTCACTCTCGGCCCTTTCCTTTGCCGATACAGATATTACTTATGGAACGCCATCCAATTTCCAGTCAGGCTTTCATTCCGCTCAACGACAGACGATTTATCGTGGTTGTAGGCAAAGCAGCGCTGCAGCCAACCAAGGTAAACATTCAAGGCTTCGTTACAAACGGCACGCAAGGCGTAAATTACCGCCCTGGGACCTGGCACCATCCGCTTATTACGATGGACGAAGGTGACTACCTTGTCATAGATCACGCCGGTCCTGGGCCGCAATTTGACCAAGACTATGAAGAGGTGCTGTTTGAACCCGGGGAAATATCGTTACAACTGCCAGCACCATAAGTGAGAGGCCATACGTGAGAAGCGGCCCAAAAATCAGCTCACCAGAAATTCGCGGCGTGCAATTTCTAAGATTCGCTCATCGCAATCTGACAACAGCCAGCGACCTTTTTCGGCATCAGACCCCTCGGTGAGCGACAGGACGCCCGAGGGTGGCACTCCGGCTGGGGGAACAGGATAGCGATCATAGGGAAGAAACTTCGCTGGTCCGTCGTTCAGCGCCTTGCTGAGGTCGACCAATTCCGGTCGAAGCGCTAGCATCATTGATGTTTCGATCACGCTGGCATGCTCTAGTTCGATTCCCGGATACCCGTTTGGAAAGACTTTTGCCAGTGTTTCGGGTCGCAGCAGTTCCCAATGATCAATCCGAATGATAGTTAGTCCATCGGAGCGATCCCGGCCAATATTATCGAGCGCCAGCTCGATTCCCTCAATTACCGGGCCGATATTCTCATAATGACCGTTCAGCACGATGACCTTTCTCACCTTCTGCCGGAATAGATCGGTGAGTACATCCCGGATGACCAGGGATAACGTTCCTGCCGTGAGGTTGATGGTTCC
>JBKKDI010000057.1:0-13851 GCA_046708645.1 Aestuariivirga sp. | reverse complement strand
TCCGGTTCCGCCGCTGACCCGCTTCGAATACCAGCCAATCCGCGTATTGATATCGGTGTTGTTGATGCCGGCCGCCGCCACTTTGATCAGGACTTCTCCCGGTCCGGCGATTGGAACCGCCACGTCGCCGCGATAGACGAGCTTGTCGAAACCGCCATGGCCGGTGAGCGACACAGCCGCCATGCGGGATGGAACGTTGACCATGGCTTGCGCTAAATTCCGGCCATTGCCTGGCCGATATCGGCAATCAAATCGTCCACATGCTCGATGCCGATGGAAAACCTGACGAGATTATCCGGCACCGGGCTCGTGGGGCCCTCGACCGATTTGCGGTGCTCGGCCAGGCTTTCAACGCCTCCCAGGGATGTGGCGGGCACCACGACGCGAAGCCTGGTGCAGAGGCGCTTGGCTTCTTCCATGCCGCCCTTGACCAGGATCGACAGCATGCCGCCGAAGCCGTCGGTCATCTGCCGGACCGCGATGGCATGTCCGGGATGGGAGGCGAGGCCCGGGTAGAGCAGGCGCTCGACTTTCGGATGGTTCTCGAAATGCCGGGCAATCGCCAGCGCATTGGCCGAGGCCTGCCGGTAGCGCACGAACACGGTTCGAAGCCCGCGAATGAGCAGCCAGCATTCGAGCGGTGCCAACGGCGAGCCCACCTTCGTGCGCAACGAAGCAATTTCCTTCCAGCGCGCATTGGTCTCGCGCGCTACAAGCGCGCCTGCCAGAATATCGGAATGGCCGTTCAGATATTTTGTGGCCGAATGAAAAACGATGTCGGCGCCGAGTTTCAACGGAAGCGTGGTGACGGCGGCGCTGGCCGTGGCATCGACGGCAAGAATGGCCCCTGCACCATGGGCCGCTTTGGCGGCAGCCTCAATGTCAATCACGTCCCAGGTCGGATTGAGCGGCGTCTCGATCCAAACTAGATTGGTCTTGCCCTTGCGCAAGCTGGCAGCAAGCGCGGCAGGATCGCGGACATCGAAAAGCGTCAGTTCGATGCGGCCAAGGCTTTCGAGGCGCTTCAGCCAGTCGCGCGTGCCGTAATACATGACATCGCAGGCAACCACATGGGCGCCGTGCGGGATCGTTTCCATGAGCGTAGTGATCGCCGCCATGCCGGAAGCAAAGAGCAGCGCGCCCGCGCCCTGCTCCAGTGCCGCAATCGCCTCCTCCGCCTGCCACAGGGTGGGGCTGCCGTTGCGGATATAGTTCTCTTTCAACCGGGGCAAATAGTTCTCGTCGCGCGCGTAGGTGGACGACAGGTAGATCGGCGGCGCCACGGAACCGGTTTCCGCATCAACTGCCCGCAACGCGTGGGCGGCGATGGTTTCGGGCCGCAAAGCCTCGTTAGACATGCTGGCCGCCGTTGATGTGAAGTTCAGCACCGGTGACGTAGCTCGATGAATCGGTGCAGAGAAAATAGATGGCCTTGGCCACTTCCTCAGGCTGGCCTAGGCGGCGCTGGGGTATCTGCGGAATGATTCTTTCGGTTCCCGGCGACAGGATCGAGGTCTCGATCTCGCCAGGCGAAATCGCATTGACGCGGACATCGTGGGGACCGAAATCGCCGGCCATCTCGCGGGTCAATGCGGCAAGGGCAGCCTTTGAGGTGGAGTATGCCGCACCGGCAAACGGATGCATGCGGGAGCCGGCAATGGACGTTACATTCACCACCGCGCCCTTGGCCGCCACCAGTTCATCCATGAGGCCCCGCGCCAGCATGATGGGCGCGAAGAAGTTGATCTGGAAGACGCGTTTCCAGTCATCCTCGCTGGTTTCCAATGTATTGAGCCGTTCGCCTCCGGGCAGCTTCGGGCTGATGGCCGCGTTGTTGACCAGGGCGTGGAGCTTCGAACCCTGCGCTTTCAGCTTTTCTTTCATCAGATCTATGGCCGCATGGGTATCGGCCGATGAAGCAAGATCGACGGTAATATGATCCTCGGGCCCCGCATCCCATGGGCAATCCTCCGGGAAGGGATGGCGCGAACAGGTGATGACGCGCCAGCCCGCCGTGGAGAAGCGCTTGACAGTGGCATGGCCGATGCCGCGCGAAGCGCCGGTGAGAATCAGAGTCTTGCGTTCACTGTCGAGGAGCTGGGTCATTCGCGGCTTGACTATGCCTCTTCCTTGAGCGTGCCCTTGGCATAGCGATGGAGGATGGAGGCCACCAGGGTTTGATAGGGAATGCCCTGCTCCAACGCTTTCGCCTTGATGCGCGCTATATCCTGCTCTTGCACACGCACCGTAATCGGTTTTTTCCGCAGCGTATTGCGTACCGCCTGCTGCCATTCCTTGAGAGCCTGGGCGCGGGGAACACGTTCTACGTATTCACCGCGCTGCAATGCCGCTTCGATTTCCATTTCTTCCGCATCGAGAACCTTATTGCCGATGTCACGTTCTTTGGATTTTTTTTTCATTTAATCGCCCCATATTTCTTTTGCAGTACGCGGCTTTGAAAAATAGTTTTCAGGAACATCTGCTGTTCCTGTCTCAGATAGGGTACGGCGCAAACATATCCGTTAAGTTCGACCACGAGAATTTTCTGGTGGCCCTTTCGGGTGGCATGGTGATGGTCAATGTCGGCCAGCACCCGCCCATTCTCGATGGCAGCAACTACCTCCTCAAAGGAAAGGCCTCGCTCGGCCTTCAGTTTCCGGTTCTTTTCTTCGTTCCAGCTTATTTCCAAGACTTTCCTCTATAAGTCCATGTACATCGAATGTAAATACAATACATGAGAGCGATCAGGGATAAAGTCTTTCCTTGGTCCAAGCATTTTGCTCGCCGGATCGGCGAAATATCACACGATCATGCAGCCTGAAGGGGCGGTCGTGCCAGAATTCGATACTGAGGGGAACAACGCGGAAGCCTGACCAGAAGGGCGGGCGCGGCACCTCGCCAACTGCGTATTTGACCGCGTATTTGGCCACCGCGGCTTCCAGCGCGAAACGGCTTTCGAGCGGGCGCGATTGCTTCGATGCCCAGGCGCCGATGCGGCTGTCGCGAGGTCTTGAGGCGAAATAGGCATCGGCCTCCTCCTTGCTCACCTCCTGGACCGGCCCTCTTATGCGAATCTGACGATTGAGACTTTTCCAGTGGAACGCCAATGCCGCCTTCCCGGAGGCAAGAAGTTCCCGGCCCTTCTGGCTTTCCAAATTGGTATAGAAAACAAAGCCGCGCTCGTCGAAACCCTTGAGCAGCACCATACGCACATTCGGCAGCCCATCGGCATCGACAGTGGCCAAGGCCATGCCATTGGGATCGTTGGGTTCGGATTTCTCAGCATCCTTCATCCAGTCGCCGAAGAGAGCGAAAAGATCGTTCCGTTCGGTAAATCCGACGGAGTCCGTCAGTTTCGCAAGATCGCTCAGGTTCATGTTCTCTTAACCATGGGATGCGACGCCCCAGTCTCTCCACAATTCATCCCCGATGATGCCATTGGCGCACCTTATGGATCAAGGCTGTGGGATAGACCATAACAGCATCGCGGTCTTGGGGGATTTACATGGCGGCCAGAACAACCATCAGCGCTTTTATCGCATGCCTGCTCCTGACGGGATGCACCGCCGATAGCGGTCCCCGCCAGACATCGGGTGCTGTGATCGGCGGCGTGGCCGGCGGACTTCTCGGCAATACCGTCGGCCATGGCAATGGCCGGGCCGCTGCAACCATCATTGGTGCGGCGCTGGGAGCGGTTGTCGGCTCAGAGATCGGCCGCAGCCTCGATGAACGCGACCGCGAATACGCCGAAGCCACGGCTGAGCGGAGCCTCAGGAGCAACCGGGTTGGCTATTGGAAAAATCCGGAAACGGGGCACCGTGGCCAGTTCAGGCCACGCCGCAGCTACCAGCGCGACGATGACTTGTGCCGCGATTTCGAACACACCATCTGGGTCGATGGCGATCCGGAACTGGTGGAGGGCACCGCCTGCGAGATGGCGGATGGCAGTTGGCGTGTCGTTGGCTGATCTACATAGCCGTGGGTGAGATTCATCATTCAATCAACGCCCCGAGCCGCTTCGGCGCTATCAGCCGGTAACTGCGCTTGATCACCCTGGCCACCTCATCCCAATCGGGATCGTTGTCGAGCCGAATGCCGACCCAGCCCTTGGAACCGACATAAGGCGGTATAAAAAATCGTTGCGGATCGGCGCCGACCAGTACGGCCTGACTGCCGGGAGGCGCCTTGCACCACAGCGAAATACGCCCGTCTCCGCGCTTCTCCATTGCAAATATCTTGTCGCGCACCCGGAACGTCGGATCGCCCCAAGCCTCCTTCTCCTTTGCTTCGGGTAGAGCAAGACAAATGGCACGCATGCGGTCTAACGGCTGTTTTGTCATTGGGTCATTCTCAAATTTTCTTTCCAGTGGACCTCTGTAGTGACCTGTGTCAATTAACGCACGGACTAAAACCCGGCCGGCAGTTTTCAGGCACAAATTATCATGAACGATACCAATGGCTTGATGGCGGGCATGCGCGGGCTCGTCATGGGGGTCGCGAACAATCGCTCAATCGCCTGGGGTATCGCCAAGGCTTGCGCCACGCACGGCGCCGAACTGGCCTTCACCTATCAGAGTAATGCAATCAAAAAGCGGGTCGAGCCGCTGGCCGCCGAAATCGGCTCCAAGCTCGTCGTTCCCTGCGATGTCACCGACATGGCCTCCATCGACGCCACCTTCGCCGCCATCGAAAAGCAATGGGGCAAACTCGATTTCCTCGTCCACGCTATCGCCTTCTCGGACAAGGATGAGCTGACGGGTCGCTATGTGGACACGAGTGCCGACAATTTCGCCAAGACGATGTTCATCAGTTGCTACAGCTTCACGGCCATCGCCCAGCGCGCCGAGAAGTTGATGACCGACGGCGGATCGCTTCTCACGCTCACCTACTATGGCGCGGAGAAGTGGATGCCGCATTACAATGTCATGGGTGTCGCCAAGGCGGCGCTGGAAGCGTCGGTGCGCTATATTGCAGCCGATCTGGGCCCCAAGAACATCCGCGTCAATGCCATCTCCGCCGGGCCCATCAAGACGCTCGCCGCCTCCGGCATCGGAGATTTCCGCTACATTCTGAAATGGAACGAATACAACTCACCGCTCCGGCGCACCGTCACCACCGACGAGGTGGGTGACTCGGCGTTTTATCTGCTGTCCAAACTGGGGCGCGGCGTTACCGGCGAAATCCTGCATGTTGATGCGGGCTACCACATCGTCGGCATGAAAAACCCGGAAGCGCCCGATATGTCGGTTGTTCCCGCTGGCGACTGAATGCGGCCTCTCGCGGTTTGACGCCGTGGCCGTTTGCGGCTTAATCAGGGGCCATGTCGCACAACACCTTCGGCCATCTGTTCCGCTTGACGACTTTCGGCGAAAGCCACGGCCCGGCTATCGGCTGCGTTGTTGACGGCTGCCCGCCGGGCATCACGCTGAAACCGGAGGACATCCAGATATTTCTCGACAAGCGCCGCCCCGGCCAATCGCGCTTCACCACGCAGCGGCAGGAAGCCGATGCGGTGAAAATTCTCTCCGGCGTATTCGAGGATGACCGGACCGGCGGTCCATTGACCTTGGGTACACCGATCATGCTGCTGATCGAGAATACCGACCAGCGCCCCAAGGATTATGCGGAAATCCGCGACAAGTTCCGCCCCGGCCACGCCGACTGGACTTACCACGCCAAATACGGAGTGCGCGATTACCGGGGCGGCGGCCGTTCTTCGGCGCGGGAGACGGCAGCGCGTGTGGCGGCGGGCGCCATCGCGCGCAAGGTCATACCCTCCGTCAATATCCGTGGTGCATTGGTGCAGATGGGACCGCATGGCATCGACCGCACCAATTGGGATTGGTCGCAAGTGGACAAGAACCCGTTCTTTTCGCCCGATGCCAAGGCCGCGGCTTCCTGGGAGAATTATCTCGACGGTGTGCGGAAGTCGGGCTCGTCGTGCGGCGCCATCATCGAGGTGACGGCCTCGGGCGTTCCGGCGGGCTGGGGTGCACCCGTTTACGCCAAGCTCGACCAGGACATCGCCGCCGCCATGATGAGCATCAATGCGGTCAAGGGCGTGGAGATCGGTGCGGGATTTGGCGCGGCAACATTGTCGGGCGAGGAAAATTCCGATGAAATCCGCATGCGCCACGGCAAGCCGGAATTCATGTCGAACCACGCCGGCGGTATTCTCGGCGGTATTTCCACCGGCCAGGACATCGTGGTGCGCTTCGCCGTCAAGCCCACGTCCTCGATCCTCAGCTCACGGAAGACCGTGACGTCCGCGGGAGAGGACGCCGACATCGTGACCAAGGGCCGCCACGACCCGTGCGTCGGCATCCGCGCCGTGCCGGTGGGCGAAGCCATGCTGGCGCTGGTGATGGCCGATCATTTCCTGCGGCACAGGGGACAGGTGGGGTAGTTTCAAAACCATTGTCATTGCCGGGCTTGTCCCGGCAACCCATTTCGATTGCAGATCCGGTAATCGACATTTCCGTGGGTCGCCGGAATAAATCCGGCGATGACAAAACCGGAAATTCTATTCCACATCCAGCAGTTCAGTGCCCCCCGCCGTGCCGTCGGGCTTCAGGGTGATTTTCTCGATCCTGGCCTCGGCGTCCTTCAGGAGTCTCTCGCAATGCTCCTTCAGGATTCGCCCGCGCTCATAGATCGAGATCGACTGTTCGAGATCGACCTTGCCGGATTCGAGCTTGGTGACAATCTCCTCCAGTTGCGCCAGCGCCTTCTCGAAGGGAAGGCTTGCAATATCGCTGGTTTCGGCAGCCATCAGACATCGTCTCCAGATTCATCGTTTGCGGTCATACCCATCAGCGTTCGCACATGGGCGCTTGCGGACAAAGCCAAACCTTGCAAATCATAGCCGCCTTCCAGCACCGATACAACGCGGCCGCCAGCATGGATCTCCGCTACTTCCATCAGGTGCAGCGTCGCCCAGGCGAAATCTTCTTCGGTCAGTTGCAGGCTGCCAAGGGGATCGCGGTGGTGGGCATCAAAACCGGCTGAGATGATAATGAGATCGGGGGCGAAGGCATTGAGAGCGGGAAGGATCACCGAAGCCATCGCTTCACGGAATTGTTCGCCGCCATCGCCCGCCCGCAGCGGCGCGTTGAAAATGTTGCCAACACCGGTTTCCCGCATTGAACCCGTACCTGGATAGAGCGGCATCTGATGGGTCGAGCCGTAGAACAGATCGGAGTCGGACCAGAAAATGTCCTGGGTGCCGTTGCCATGGTGAACGTCGAAATCGACCACGGCCACGCGCCCGGCGCCATGACGGTCCCGGGCGTAGAGGGCGGCGATGGCCACTTGGTTGAAGAAGCAGAAGCCCATGGCCCGGTCACGCTCGGCGTGGTGGCCGGGCGGCCGCATGGCGACAAAAGCGTTGTTGGCTTCACCTTGGAACACCAGATCGACGGCCGCGGTCGCCGCTCCCACGGCGCGAAGCGCTGCTTCCAGCGTTCCCGGCGACATCACCGTATCGGGATCGAGATATTCAGCACCTTTTTCAGGGGCCATGGAGCGAATGCGTTGCAGGTGGCCGGCGGCATGGGCCCGCAAAATGTCCTCGTCGCGGCCCAAGGGCGATTGGTGTCGCAGAAGATCGTTGAACGGAGCCGTTGCCAGAATCCGGTCGATGGCGCGGATACGGTCGATACGCTCCGGGTGGCCGTCGGGCGTCACGTGGGCAAGCGAGGAGGGATGAGTAAAAAGTGCGGTGGCCATGATCGGTTTGTAGCTGGGGACAAACGGGACTGCTATAGACGCCAGCTGCATGCCTGCCGTGAATGATATTGCCGCTGCCACCGAGGCGCTGAAACATGGCGAGCTCGTCGCCTTTCCCACCGAGACGGTCTATGGCCTCGGCGGCGACGCCACCAATGACACGGCGGTGGCGCGAGTCTATGCCGCAAAGGGGCGGCCCGCCTTCAATCCGCTGATCGTCCATGTGGCGGAACCTGACGCCGCCTTCCGCCTCGCTGCATTTCCTGTGATGGCGAAGGTCCTGGCACGGGCATTCTGGCCGGGACCATTGACGATTGTCGCACCTCGCTCATCCGATTGCCCGGTGTCACTGCTGGCCTCGGCCGGGCTTCCATCGATTGCCCTGCGAGTGCCCAATCATCCGGTGGCGCTCGACCTGCTCCGTCAATTCGGCCGGCCTCTCGTGGGACCGAGCGCCAATCCCTCGGGCCGGGTCAGCCCCACGGTTGCCGAGCACGTGCGGCGGCATTTGGGCTCCAAGATCGCCGTGATTCTCGATGGCGGCCGCTGCAAGGTGGGCGTTGAATCGACGGTGGTAAGTTTTCTCGAGGCATCGCCCAAGCTGCTGCGTCACGGCGGCATTTCCCGGGCGGAGATCGAGCGGATTGTCGGCTCGCCGCTCGTTGTGGAATCCCACGAAACACGCCCCCATGCGCCGGGCCAGCTCGTGAGCCACTATGCGCCCCGCGCTGAAATCCGCTTGAACGTTGACACGCCGCGCGATGGCGAAGCCTATCTCGGCTTCGGTCCGCTGCATGCGCACGGACCCTATTCGCTTTCGCCTTCCGGCGACCTTGTCGAAGCCGCGGTCAATCTCTTCCGCCTTCTGCACGACATCGATGCGACCGGTGTCACATCGATTGCCGTGGCGCCCATTCCCCACCATGGTCTCGGTGAAGCGATTAACGACCGGTTGATGCGCGCCGCCGCACCTCGAGACCGGACATGACGCGCACGCCCAGCGAAGATACCCTCAAGCGCCTCGCTGCGGTGGTGGGCGAGAAGAACACGATCCGTGCCGCCGCCGAGATGGACGGCTATATGCGCGAGTGGCGTGGCATTTGGCATGGTAAATCGCCACTGGTGTTGCGCCCCGATTCCACGCAGGAAGTATCGCAAATCCTCGCTATTGCCAACGAGACCGGCACAGTCATCGTGCCGCAATCGGGTAATACCGGACTTGCCGGCGGGCAAATCCCCCATGAAACCGGCACGGAAGTTTTGCTTTCGCTCGACCGCATGACCCGCATTGCCGATATCGACGCCTCCGGCAACACCATGACGGTCGAGGCGGGCGCCACGCTCAAGTCGGTGCAAGTTGCCGCGGATGCGGTGGACCGCCTTTTCCCGCTAAGTCTCGCGTCTGAAGGTTCAGCCCGCATCGGCGGCAATCTTTCGACCAATGCCGGCGGCCTCAATGTGATCGCCTATGGTAACGCGCGCGATCTCTGCCTGGGCCTGGAAGTGGTGCTGTCCGATGGCCGCATCTGGAACGGCCTCAAACGCCTGCACAAGGACAATACGGGCTACGATCTCAAGAACATGTTCATCGGGGCTGAAGGAACGCTCGGCGTCATCACCGGTGCCGTGCTTAAGCTTTATCCCAAGCCTAAGCACTATGAGACGGCTTTCATGGCCGTGCCCTCACCTCAAGCCGCGATCGACCTTCTGTCGCTGGCTCGAGCCGCTAGCGGCAACCGTGTGACAGCTTTCGAGCTCATACCGCTCCTCGCCATGGGCTTTACCATCAAGCATATGGGCGTGCGCAATCCGCTTGCCGCGCCCTCGCCGTGGTATGTGCTGGCGGAGCTGTCGGATTCCACACCGGGCACCTTCGATCAAATCCTCGCGGAGGCCATGGCGCGCGGTTTGGTGAGCGATGCTGCCGTTGCCCAATCGGGCGTGCAGCGCGCCGAGTTGTGGGCTATCCGCGAACTCATGTCGGAATCGCAGAAGTTCGAGGGAGGCTCGATCAAGCATGATGTGTCCGTACCGGTGTCAAAGGTGCCGCAATTCCTCGATGAGGCAGCGGCGGCGATGCACCGTTATATGCCCGGTGCCCGCCTGTTTTCCTTTGGCCACGTGGGAGACGGCAATATCCACTACAATGTCTCCCAGCCCGTCGGCATGGACACCCGTGTCTTCCTCGACAAATGGGAAGAGATGAGCGCCGCCGTCTTCGAGATCGTTCTGAGGCTCGGCGGATCCATCAGCGCCGAACACGGCATCGGCCAATTAAAACGCCATCACATGGCGCAGATCAAATCACCGGTGGAGTTGCAGATGATGCGCGATTTGAAACGCATGCTCGATCCACGCGGCATTCTCAATCCCGGCAAGGTACTGCCCGATTGATTTTGCTCACAGCAATTTCAATTGCGATGTCTGCTTCATCGACGTCTTGCGGTCGATTTGAGCCGGTTCGGCCACGAAATAATCCTCAGCGGCTGGCCGCAAGAGTGATCGAGCCTCGGCCACCCCGCCCAAAAGCCAGGTTTCGAAATCCGCAGGCTCGATCACCACGGGCATGCGGCTGTGTATTTCGGAAATCAACCGGTTGGGCGCGCAGGTCATGATTGCCGCGGTCTCAAGCTCGGAACCGTCGGCCCCCATCCAATGTTCCCACAAACCGGCGAAGGCGAAGAGTCCATCATCCGGGCGATGAATTAGGAACGGTTGCTTTTTGCCTGGAACATCGCCCTTCCATTCATAAAAGCCGTCGGCGGGTATCAAGCACCGGCGGCGATTCATGGCGTTGCGGAATGACGGCTTGTGAAGGACGGTTTCACCGCGCACGTTGATGAGCGGTCTCCCGGGCTTGATCTCCTTTACCCACGAAGGCACAAAGCCCCAGCGCACGAGGGCGAAGTGGCGGGTTCCCCGTTCCATCCGCACGATGGCAATGGGGCCTCCCGGCGCCACATGGTCGCGGGGCGGAAACTCCGGCGCTTCCATGTAGTTGAAAAGCGAGCGGGTTTCCTCGGCACTTTTTCTCAGTCTATAGAGTCCGCACATGGACCGATATTACGCCGGATGAACGGCTCACAACCACCCCACAAACCCGGTGTTTCGGCTTGCGTCTGGCAGGGCCCGCGCGTTCTTATAATCCAGCGCGCTAATCCGCCCTTCGCAGGCTTGTGGAGCTTGCCGGGCGGCCATGTGGAAGCCGGTGAAACGCTGCTGGCGGCGGCCCACCGGGAACTTTTTGAGGAAACCGGTGTCAAGGCGCGCCTGACCAAATTGGCCGGCCAATACCACCTGACCCATGACAGCAGCTACATGATCGCCTGTTACGCGGGGCGATGGAAATCGGGCAAGGGGATGGCCTCGGGCGATGTTTTGTCGATTCTCTGGGCGCTCCCCGGCGAATTGGGTGGCCTCACCTTCACGCCCCATGTCCGGGATGCAATCGGACGGTCCAGACTGCTGCTAAAGCTTTGACTTAAAATGACCCTTTGAAATTAACCTTCGTTTAAGGATCGAGTCGCCGGGGTCCCCATAGTTGCTAATGTGACCTGCGGATGGCGCGGCGTTTCGACCGGGGACGCACAGGTTTTTCTGGATCAAATGCTCAAATTCAACGCTAAAGCGCTTAATCCACCGAGCACGGCAGAGGCCAAGCACATGGCGCTCCGCTATATTCTCGATGCCTGGGAAGAAGCGATCTATGACGGTCTCGATCCCGACTGTATCGCCACCGCGGCGATTTTTGCCGCCCTATCCGACATGATCGCCACCTATGGCGAGGAGCCTGTGGCGGTAATGTGCGAGCGCCTGCCGGACCGTATCCGGGCGGGCGAATTCACCATTAGCAAGACCAAGCAGTAATCTGCTTCCTTCCGTCATTCCGGCGCAAGCCGGAATCCCGCTTTGCCATAAGCGGGACCCCAGCTTTCGCTGGGGTGACGAAACTTCCTACCTAATACCCACCACTACGCGGCCCCTGACTTTGCCTGCCACGATATCAGCAGCAATTCGCGGCACATCCTCAAGCTTCACATGGGTCGTCAGCGTTTTTAGTTTGCCGAGATCGAGATCGCGGGCGAGGCGTTCCCAGGCATGTAAGCGGCGCGGCAAGGGTGTCGTCACCGAATTGATGCCGATGAGCCTGACACCACGCAGGATGAAGGGCGCAACGGAGGTGGGAAGATCCATGCCCTGAGCCAGCCCGCAGGCGACGACGGTTCCTTCCGGATTGGTTTGCGACAACACATTGGCGAGCGTCACCGAGCCCACGGAATCGACCGCGCCGGCCCAACGCGCCTTGGCCAGCGGCTTCACGGCTACATTGAATTCATTGCGATCAACGATGCCGGTCGCCCCTAATTCTTTCAGGAAAGCTTCCTCCGAAACCCGGCCCGTCGAAGCCACTACGCGGTAGCCAAGTTTGGCGAGTATGGCGATGGCCGTCGTACCGACGCCACCGGCCGCACCGGTCACCAGAATGTCGCCGTCAGCAGGCTTCACACCCTGCTCTTCCAGAGCCATCACGCACAGCATCGCCGTAAAACCCGCGACACCCGCGGCCATGGCGTCAGCACAGGTCCAGCTTTTCGGCACGGGCACGAGCCAATCGCCGGAGACCCGCGCCACTTCGGAAAAACCGCCATGGTGTTGCTCGCCAACGCCCCAGCCATTGAGCACCACTTTATCGCCCGGCTTCCAGCGTGGATGGCTCGATGCGCGAACCGTGCCGGCGAAATCGACGCCGGGGATCAGCGGGAATTTGCGGATGATCGGCCCCTTGCCGGTAAGCGCCAGGCCATCCTTGTAGTTGACCGAGGAATGGCTGACATCGACGGTGACATCGCCCTCCATCAAATCGGTCTCGGTGAGATTGACGAACTCAACCTTTTGACCCTCCTCCGTCTTGCTGATCAGGATGGCGCGAAACGGCATTTTACAAGGCCTCGATGAATTTGATGGGTTGGCCATGGGCCCGGCCGATGATCTCGCCATTCCACATGACGCGGCGGCCACGCACGAATGTGCCGACCGGCCAACCCGCGACTGTCATGCCGTCATAGGCGGTCCACTTGCAGCGGCTTTCGATCCAGCCGTTGGTGATTTCTGAGCGGCGCTTCAAATCAACGACAGTCAGATCGGCATCGTAGCATTCGGCGATACGGCCTTTACGCGCCATGCCGAAAACGCGCGATGGGCCATGGGAGGTCAAATCGACGAAGCGTTCGATTGTAAGACGGCCTTTGCTCACCCAATCCAGCATGATGGGTACGAGCGTCTGCACGCCGGGCATGCCGGAGGGTGATTGCGGATAGGGTTCTCGTTTCTCCTCGAGGGTGTGCGGCGAGTGATCCGAGCCCAACACGTCGGTAACGCCGGAGGCCAGCCCTTGCCAAAGGCGCTCGCGATGCTCCGCGCCCCGCACCGGAGGGTTCATCTGAAGCAAGGTGCCGAGCTTCGCATAGTCATCGGCTGAAAATGTCAGATGGTGCGGCGTCATCTCGACGGTGGCGATATCCTTGTTGGCGGACAGCAGCGGCAGTTCATCAGCACTGGAAACATGCAACACATGGATGCGTTTTCCGGCCTGGCGGGCCAGCTGCAACAGCCGTTCAGTGCAAGCCCGCGCCGCTTCGGCATCGCGCCAGACGGGATGACTCGTTGGATCGCCCGCACGCCGCTCGCCCTTGCGTTCGTTTAAGCGAAATTCGTCCTCGCTGTGAAAGGCGGCGCGGCGGCTGATATTTTTTAGAATGTTGGCAATGCCCTCATCATCCTCCACAAGCAGCTCGCCGGTGGACGAACCCATGAACACCTTGATGCCGGCACAGCCGGGAAGCCGTTCAAGCGTGCCCAGTTCGTGAGTATTCTCGCGGGTGCCTCCCATGTAAAAGGCGAAGTCGCAATACATGCGATTGGCCGCGCGGCGCACTTTGTCGGCAAGCGCCTCCGCCGTCACGGTGGAGGGCTTGGTATTGGGCATTTCGAACACTGCGGTGACACCACCCATCACCGCCGCGCGGCCGCCCGTTTCCAGATCTTCCTTGTGCTCGGCACCGGGCTCACGCATGTGGACCTGGCTGTCGACGACCCCCGGCAGAATGTGCAGGCCCCGGCAGT
>JBKKDI010000056.1:0-23995 GCA_046708645.1 Aestuariivirga sp. | reverse complement strand
ATGGGTCGCCGGAATAAATCCGGCGATGACAAAACTGGATCTCCTCACCCTGAGGTGCGAGCGGAGCGAGCCTCGAAGGGTCCGGTGCAAGCGGGGAACCTTGCAGCAATGCTTCGAGGCTCGTCCCTACGGGCCTCGCACCTCAGCATGAGGAAAATGCAAGACCGGGCGGCACAGCCAACTCCTGGAAACTGGCGCGGCCGTGGCGCCTAATGCTAGCGTCAAGAATTCAGCACTCAAACATGAGGCCCATCATGACCAAGATGTCCGCGTCCGAAGCCTTCGTTGAAACGCTGGTGGCCTATGGTGTGAAAGACGTCTTCGGCATCGTGGGCTCGGCCTATATGGATGCCCTCGACCTGTTCCCCGCAGCGGGCATCCGCTTCATTCCGACTGTGCATGAACAGGGTGCCGGCCATATGGCCGATGGCTATTCTAGGGTTTCGGGCCGCCATGGCGTGTGCATCGCGCAGAACGGGCCGGGCATCACCAATTTTGTGACCTCGACGGCGGCGGCCTATTGGGCGCACTCGCCGGTCGTGGTCATCACACCGGAGACGGGCTCGGGCACGATGGGGCTGGGCGGTTTCCAGGAAACCGAGCAGCTTCCCATCTTCTCCAAGATCACCAAATACCAGGCCCATGTCTCCAAGCATCCGCGCATGGCGGAATTGACGGCGCGCTGCTTCGACATGGCCATGAGCGAACGCGGCCCCACACAGCTCAATATTCCGCGCGACAATTTTTATGGTGAAGCGGATTATGACATCGCCAAACCCCGCAAGATCGCCCGGGGACCAGGCGCGGATGAAGGACTCGAGGAGGCAGCGGACATCCTCGCCAAGGCGAAATTTCCGGTGATTGTTGCGGGTGGCGGCGTTCTGTTCTCCGGCGGCACCAAGGAAGCGATTGCACTGGCCGAACAGCTCTCGGCGCCAGTCGTCAACTCCTATCTCCACAATGATTCATTCCCCGCCGATCATCCGCTGTGGTGCGGGCCCTTGGGATATCAGGGCTCAAAGGCCGCCATGAAACTCATCGCGGAGGCGGATGTGGTGCTGGCGCTCGGCACACGGCTTGGCCCCTTCGGCACCCTGCCCCAGCACGGCCTCGATTATTGGCCGAAGAATGCCCGCATAATTCAGATCGATACGGATCACAAGATGCTCGGCCTGGTGAAGAATATTTCCGTCGGCATCGTGGGCGATGCCAAGGAGTCGGCCAAGGCCCTGTCCTATCGCCTCGCCAACCGCAAACTCGCCTGCACGGAGAATGCCGGCGAACGCAAGAAACGCATCAAGGCCGAGAAGGACGCCTGGGAAAAAGAGCTCAGCGGCTGGGATCATGAGAAGGACGCCTGGTCGCTGGAGGTTTCCGAGGGCTCACCTCACATGCACCCGCGCCAAATGCTGCGCGAGCTGGAGAAGGCCATGCCGAAGAACGCCATGGTCTCCACCGACATCGGCAATATCTGCTCGGTGGCCAATTCCTACTTGCGCTTCACCGAACCCAATTCGATGTTCGCCGCCATGAGCTTCGGCAATTGCGGCTACGCGCTGCCCGCCGTCGTTGGCGCCAAGGTGGCGGAGCCCAATCGCCCGGCGGTGGCTTACGTGGGCGATGGCGCCTGGGGCATGAGCTTCGGTGAAATCCTCACCTGCGTGCGCGAGAATATTCCGGTGACGGCGGTCGTGTTCCACAACAAGCAATGGGGAGCTGAAAAGAAAAACCAGGTGGATTTCTATGACACGCGTTTTGTCGGAGTTAATCTCAAGAACCCCAGCTGGGCGGAGGTGGCGCGGTCACTGGGCGCGGAAGGTCTCACCATCGACAATCTCGGCGGAGTGGGCGAAGCGCTCGACAAGGCGTGCGATGCGCAAAAGCGCGGCAAGACAACCGTGATCGAAGTGATGGTCACGCAGGAACTTGGCGATCCCTTCCGCCGCGACGCGCTCAAATATCCAAGCCGCGTGCTGGAGAAGTACCGGCACACCAATGTGAAGGCGCCAGCATAGAATCTCACCTCTCCCTTAAGAGAGGAAGGGGCCCAACGCGAAGCGTTGGGAAGGTGAGGGGATACGGTGTTAAACGATTTGCATCCGATCCCCTCATCCTCCCATCGCAGAGCGATGGGCCCCTCCTTCTCCCCATGGGAGAAGGAAACCTGGAGCATTGCACGTGTCATTCATCCTCTCTCTCAACGCCGGTTCCTCGTCACTCAAATTCGCGGTGTTTGAAAAGCTGGAATCGGTGCTGAGAGGACAGGTATCGGGAATCGGGGCCACCACACGCTTCGAAGCCACCGGCACAGAGGCGCAGGCCCTCCCTGAAATTGCCAATCTGCCCGATGCCCAGAGTTTCGTCGCCGAATGGCTCGAGCGCCAAGGCTACGAGGCCCATCGCTTCGCCGGGATCGGACATCGCGTTGTCCATGGCGGGACAAAATTTGTGTCACCCGTTCGCGTCGATGATCGTATCCAGGCCGAACTGGAAGAAATGCTAACGTTGGCGCCGCTGCATCAACCCCATGGATTGGGTGTTTTGCGTCAAATGCGGCGGATCGCACCCGGTGTCCCCCATGTCGCCTGCTTCGACACGGCCTTCCACGCCACCCAGCCGGAACTTGCCACGCGCCTGCCGCTTCCGCGCGCGTATCATGATCGCGGCTATCGGCGCTACGGTTTCCACGGCCTGAACTACGAGCACGTGGTGCAAAGCCTGCCGCTACTCTCGGGCAAGCCCCTGCCCCAGCGGCTGTTGGTGGCTCATCTCGGCAACGGCGCCAGCATGTGTGCGATTCTCAAAGGCCGCAGCATTGCAACCACCATGGGATATTCGACGACCGACGGCCTCATTATGGGAACGCGCACCGGAACCATCGATCCGGGCGTGTTGATCGCCCTGCTGCGCGATGACAATCTCGACGCTGCCGGCCTTGAAGACCTGCTCTATCGCCGCAGCGGGCTCCTTGGCTTGTCCGGCATTTCATCGGACATGCGCGTTCTCCTGGCGAGCGGCGCGCCTGAAGCAAAGGAAGCCATCGAGCACTACTGCTATTCGGCGGCGCGTCATGCTGGTTCGCTGATCACGGCATTGGGTGGTCTTGACGCCATCGCCTTCACCGGCGGCATTGGCGAGAACGCGGCTCCCATACGGGAACGCATTCTCGCTCATCTCTCGTGGCTGAATATTCCGGCGGAACAGATTTTTGTCGTTGCCGCCAATGAAGAACTTGCCATCGCCCGGCACGTGGCGGGGCTTGTTTAACTCAATGCGTCCCTTATCCGATAATACAACATCGCGGCCACCAGCATGGGGGTGCGGATCGGCCCGCCGGGAAACGTCACATGCTTGATGCGCGCCAGAAGATCGAAGCGTTCGGCGGTGCCGCGGATCGCTTCGGCCATCAGCTTGCCGTAGAGCCCGGCAAGCGCCACGCCCTGCCCCGAATAGCCGTGGGCATAGAACACATTGGGGGCAAGCCTGCCGCAATCGGGAATGCGATTGGCGGTGATGGCGATGTAGCCTCCCCATGCGTAATCGATTTTCGTGTCACGCAATTGCGGAAACACCGCCGTCATGCGGGGCCGCATGTAGGTGCCGAGATTGCGCGGCTCCAGCGTCGAATAGCTGGCGCGCCCGCCAAACAGCATCCGCGTGTCGCTGGTCATCCGGAAGTAATCGACAATGAAGTTAGTGTTGGCCACCGCCTCACCGTCGCGGATCAGAGCGCGTGCGCGGTTTTCACCAAGCGGCTCCGTTGCGATGATATAGCTCGCGACGGGCATCACCCGGCCGTAGAGCTTAGGCACCGTGCGGCCGAGATAGGCGTTGCCGGCGACGATCATGAATTTTGCCTTGACCGTGCCGTTCGCTGTCCGCGCCATCGGTTCCGGCCGGGTCTCGATTTCCAATACTTGCGATTGCTCGTGGATCGTGGCGCCCGCCCCGACCGCGGCGCGGGCCAAGCCCAAACAGTAACTGAGAGGGTTGAAATGGCCTTCTCCCTCATCACGCAGGGCGCCGTGGTAAACCCGCGTGCCCAACTTTTCCTCAAGCTGGAGCTTGGTCAGGATGGACGTACCGGAGTATCCCAGCGCGTCGTATTCATCCTTCCAGGCCTGAAGATCGTCCATCTGGTGGGCCTTGGGAATGACATGCAGGTAACCCCATCGCAGATCGCAATCGATGTTGTGGCGCGCAATACGGTCCTTCAACAGCGTCTTCGACTCTTCCGCCAGTTCGAAACATTTGCGCGCATCGGCCTTGCCAAGCTGCGCCTCGATTTTTTCCTGGCCGGGCGAAAATCCCGTGCAGATTTGGCCGCCATTGCGGCCCGATGCACCGTAACCCACGTTGCGGGCTTCCAGCACAACCACGCGGTAGCCGGCCTCCGCCAGTTCAAGCGCAGCGGAAAGCCCCGTATATCCCGCGCCGAGGATGCAAACGTCTGTCTGGATGTCACCGCCCAGGGCGGCGTAGTTCGGAGGCGGCGTTGCGATAGCGGTATAGTAGGAGGTGGAATCAATGGATTTAGCCATAATATTAATGGTTTATCCTTCCCCCTTTGGAAACGTCAAGCGGCCGGGCTAGACTGCGGCCTTGCAACATAACAAGGGTATCATGTCTCAATCGCGTTTCGAGGAGTGGATCGGCCAGAACAAGATCAGCGAGGTTGAATGTCTGGTTGCCGACATGTCCGGCACCGCAAGGGGCAAAATCTTGCCGCCGAAGAAATTCCTCCAAGGCAACAAATCCCGCGGGCTCCGCATTCCCGAGGAAGTCTTCACACTGACGATCAATGGGCGCTACACGACGGATACCAAGGCCGTCAGCGACTCCGCCATCGACATCTACATGCAGGGTGATCCGGATACCATCCGCTTCGTGCCGTGGTATACGGAACCCACGGCCCAGGTGATCTGCGATGCCTTTCATCTCAGTGGAGCCCCCGTTGAGATATCTCCCCGCCATGTGCTGAAACGGGTGCTCCAGCTCTACAAGGACAAGGGCTGGAGGCCGATCGTCGCTCCTGAACTTGAGTTCTATCTGGTCAAGAAGAATCTCGACCCCGATTATCCGCTCGATGCCGCGGTCGGCAGGTCGGGGCGCAAGGAACCGGGCGGCCAGGCCTACGGTATCGATGCCGCCAACGATTTCGATCCCATCGTCGAGGACATCTACGATTTCTGCGAGGTGCAGGAACTCGACGTCGATACGCTGAGCCATGAAAGCGGCCCCGCCCAGCTTGAAATCAATTTCAATCACGGCGATCCGCTGGAACTGGCGGACCAGGTGTTTATTTTCAAGCGCACGGTGCGCCAAGCGGCCCTCAAGCACGACATGTATGCGACCTTCATGGCGAAGCCCCATGAAAACGAACCGGGTTCGTCGATGCACATCCACCAATCGGTGCTCGATCTCAAGACCGGCAAGAATGTTTTCGCCGGGAAGAACGGCGCGCATTCAAAGCTTTTCCTTAATCACATCGGCGGCCTGCAGCGGTATCTCGCCGCGGCCCTGCCATTGATGGCGCCCAATGTGAACTCCTACCGCAGGCTGGTGCCCGAGTCCGATGCGCCAACCAACGTGCACTGGGCCATCGACAACCGCACGGTCAGCCTGCGCGTGCCATCCTCGGATCCGATGAATCTCCGTGTCGAAAATCGTGTGCCGGGTGCGGATGCCAATCCCTATCTCGTCTTCGCCGCCTCGCTCGCCTGTGGTTACCTTGGTATGATCGAGCGCATCAAGCCGTCGGACCCGGTTGAAGGCTCGGCCTATCGCTATGCCCACACGCTCCCTATCAGCCTTGATGATGCGCTCGACAAACTCAACTACACAAAGCCGCTAAAAACGGTGCTCGGAGATTTGTTCGTCGAGGCTTACAACGATGTGAAGCTGCAGGAGATGCAGCATTTCAGGAGGGTTATCAGTTCATGGGAGCGGGAATATCTGCTGCTCAATGTCTAGGGTACTCCCCATGGCAGGGCTTGACCCGGCCATGGAGAGAAAGGACAGATGGTTCATCGGAGAAATTATGCGTAGTCTGACGGCAATCCTCCTATTCATCCTTGTATTCAACTCGCCGCCGGCGCTATCCGCGAAAGCGGATCGGGGGCCGGGCTATGAAGATGTCACTGCCGCTGTTGCGCAGATTCTTAATGGGCCAGGGCGGCTTCCCCTGCCGCTCCAACGGATCAGGCCGGCGTTGCAAGCCCATTACATCAGGGACGCCGGCACCATCTATTGGGTGGGGACGGGACGCATGACGCCCTTTATCCAGCGATTGGAATACGCCGAGGACGACGGCCTTAATCCCGATGACTATCCGGTCGATTCACTGATTGAAATCCGCGATGGCATCAACGCCGGCGATCCTTATGCGGCGGCGGAGGCGGAGCTTTTGTTTTCGGCATTTTTTGTGGCCTATGCCGCAGACCTGAAAATAGGCCGGGTAACGCCCCAAAAGGTCGATCCGCGCCTGTTCCGCAGCCGCAAGACGGTCGACGTGCTGCGCATCCTGACGGAATTGAAGAAACAACGTGATCCCGGAAAGTTCCTCTCGGTATTCGAAACGCGCAATCCCCACTACACGGCGCTCAAGAAAATGCTGGTGCTTTATCGCGCCATGGCCGAGTCGGGCGATTGGCCGGAAATCCCACAGGGGGCGAACATCAATCCCGGCGGCAACGACGGGCGCATCCCGGAAATCCGCTCTCTCCTCGCCATGGCGGGCGATTACGACGGCTCTGCTTCCGCCTCGACCGCCTATGATGCCACCTTGCTGGCGGCTGTGAAGCGATTCCAGATTCGCAATGGGCTGGAAGCAAAGGGGATAATCGGCAAGCAGACGCTTATTGCCATGAACGCGCCGCCCGCCGAACGCGCCCGGCAAATCATGCTCAACATGGAACGGTGGCGCTGGATGCCCGAATCGCTGGGCGACTATCATTACATGGTCAATCTCGCGGCCTTCGAATTGCAGGAGGTGCAAGCGTCGGAAGTCATAGGCCGCATGAACGTGGTGGTGGGTGCGGTGGCGACCCAGACACCGGAGTTTTCCGACGAGATGGAGTATGTCGAGATCAATCCCACCTGGACGGTGCCCTATTCAATTGCAACCGGCGAAATGCTGCCGAAGCTCAGGGCGGATCCTTACGCCTATGCGGCGGATTTCGACATGTTCATGAATGGCAAGCTGGCGCCATGGGGAACCGTGGATTGGTTTGCTTATGGGCGCGGAAAATTCCCTTTCACGTTCCGCCAGCGCCCGGGACCAAAAAATGCCCTTGGCAAAGTGAAGTTCATGCTGCCGAACACGCACAATATCTATCTCCATGACACACCGGCCAAGGAAAAGTTCCTATCGACGGCGCGGGCCTTCAGCCATGGCTGCATCCGCCTCTCCCGCCCCATCGATCTGCTCTATACGGTCGTGGGCGGCATTGCCCGATGGCCAAAAGCCAAAATCGATGCGGCGCTCGCCAGCTTCAAGACCATCCAGGTGCCGCTTCCGCAAAGAATCCCGGTGCACCTGATTTACGCGACGGCTTTCAATGGCATCAACGGCATCGAGTTCCGCCCCGATGTCTACGGCCGCGACCGCAAACTTTATGCGGCACTCTTCGGCAAGCCGTCGAGCTAGGTCACGGCGCGGCCTGTTTCAGGGCCTCGATTGCGGCTGCGGCATCCGGGCTTCCGCCGGCACTGGCACGCACGTACCATTCCATGGCACGGGTCGGATCGGGTTTTAGGCCGTGGACTTTCAGTTCGGTATAGACGGCGGGATCATAGGTCTTGCCCGCCCCGATCGCTGCTTCGACAGAACCTTGGGCAAAAGCCCGCTCGTAAAACTGGCGGGCCATGCCGAGGTCGCCCGACTTCAGCAGGATGTCGCCCTTTGCCAAAAGATTTTTCGCTTCACCTGGCGGTTCCACCGACGCCACTTGTTGTTCCCTGGGCAACGGCACCGCCGCCGCGACCAGCTCTTCGGACTGTTCGCCTGTCTTGATCACCACATTTTCCGGCAAAGCGGCGGCGGGCGCTATTTTCAGGCCGGGATCGTCGATGGCAACCGTCATCTCCTTGATGGGCGCGGCCAGTTCGCCGGTCTTGGCTTCGAAGGCTGCGACGGCCACTTCGAATCGGGGCTGGCTAGTTTGCGGAACCACGAGCTTCACGCCGGCGGCATCGGCTGCCGCAAGCTGCCAGGCGTTGTCCGCCGCCTTGGCGCCGGCCGTCAGGTAGGCCGACTCGGGTAAACCGGAAAGTTTCAATACCAGCTCGTGGCCCAACTCCGCGGGTTCGGCATGGAGCATGAGCGGAATCATGCTGTTGAGCTGGCCACTGACATCGGCAACATTGAGCGTAGCCGTTGCAATTGTTTTCTTGGCGAGGACAGTCACCGCGTCTTTCGCAGCTACCGGTTCCTCCGCCTGCGGTCTCATCAGGCCGGCGATCTCATCGGCCTTTGCGCTAATCGCCTTGTAATGTGTTGCCGCATAGCCAAGCAAACCGCCGGCCAAAACCGAAGCCAGACCCGCTGCGACATATCGCAACGGGAGGCGGCGGGGCGTCGGGGATGGTGCTGCCTTGGCTTTACGGTGCATGCGGCGTGGCCGCCGATCATCCGAGGGGTGATCCTGTCCAGGCTCCTCAACCGGGGCCGCGGCCGCCATTTTACGCGGCGGCGCCAGCGGCACTCTCTGGTGGTTTCGACTGCGGGCCTTGTCGCCAGCTTCAAGTCCAAAACTTCTCTTGATTTCAAGATCGAGAAGTGACGGCCTCGAGCTTTTGGGAGCTTCAGGGCTCCGCAACAGCTCGCTCCGCATTGCCCGGTAACGCTCCGCGGCGTCATCTGGTGTCATTGTCTGGTGAGGCTGCGCAAACCAGCTAGGTGTCCGGGGCCTTTCAATATCATGGGGATTCTGGTCAGGCGCGGCTCCTTCGGAATCTTCAAGGTTAGCTTCGGGAGCACGTTGCTGTGAATATGGTTGAAAGCCCATGTCAATTCTCCGCTTTTGATTGCGTCACGGCCTGCAATTTTTCCGCGTGGGATTGAAGCGCCTTCGTCACCGCTGGGTGGCGGTTCCAGCCTGCTACGGAAGCTGCGAGATTGAGGCTGGCATCCCCGCCGCCGCCTCTCTGTAACGCGATAAACAAGCCTTCCGCAAAGCGCTGCACCTTTGCATATTGCGTCGTACCGGGCTGGCGATCAAGCACCGCAACAACCAGCGAGGCAGATACTGTTTCAATGGGTTGGGCCGCCTCAACGAGATTCGGATAGTCCTCACTGGTAATCAGCGATGGGACATAGATCTCGTGCAAACCGTCGAGCGCCGCGACGCCGAGCAAATGCAACCCACTATCGGGGTCAAGGAGTTTGAGTTCGGGCAAAGGTTTGCGGCCCAGAAGAATCGCCGCATCCGCTTTGCCTTCAGCAACGGCCCGAACCGCGGCGGCGCCGCTCGCTTCAATCGTCTTTGCTGAAATTCCGGTAGCGCCGAGTAGAAACTGGCCTGCCACATAAGATTCGCTCCCGGCTGGCCCGGTTACTACCGTTTTACCGTCGAGATCGGGAAGTGTACTGATGCCGGAACGGGCGATCACATGAACGTCCAAGGGGAAAAGCCGAACAACAAAGGCAAACTTGCTGCCGATACTCTCCAAAAGTCCGTTGCGCTCCATAAACGCCAAAGTGTCCGAGGGCACCACCGCCGCATCGACTCCCCGGATATAGAAAAGATCAGTCAGCGCTTGCACCGGACCCTTACCCGCCATCGGCACAATCCGCATTCCATTCTCATGGTCCACGGCATGCGATAAACGCAGCAGAAGCGTTAGTTCCTCTGGGGTAGCGGCGAGAACGCCGACGGTCGCGTCGTTCGAACTGGCTGCTTGGGAAAGCGAACCCGGTCCCACACACAAACACAACACAACCACAAACCGCGCAATGGCATATTTCATGCCTTGCAAACTCCTTCGTCGATATTGGCCGGCCCACCTACCAAGCGTACTCTTGGAGCGCACGCGTATTTCTTGGCCCAAATGAAAGGCCAAGAGTGGCGCCACAATGTGGCAAGGAGCGGGCAACAATGTGGTGTCCACTCCGTTAAACCGGCATAGGGGCCGCCCGAGCCCCCTTCTGCCAGGCGCGGAGGCAGAGATATTCCATGATCAAGGACGCCGCCGCCAGCGAAGTGATCTCCGCATGATCGTAAGGAGGAGACACCTCAACCACATCCATCGCCACGAAGTTCACATCCGTCAGCCTACGGATGATCGATGCGGCTTGATGGTAGGTGAGGCCGCCGGGTATGGGCGTCCCGGTACCGGGCGCGGCAGAGGGATCGAGACAATCGATGTCGAAGGTGAGGTAGGCCTTGCTCGCCTCCACTGTCTTGGTGATGATCTTAGCAATGCCGGCAGCGGAGGATTCATGTACCTCGTCGGCATAAATGATCTTGAAACCAAAAGTCTGCTCGCCGGTGAACGTCGTGCGAACGCCGATCTGCACGGATTTCTTCGGGTTGATCAGCCCCTCCCGCACGGCGTAGCTAAACATGGTGCCATGATCTATGCGGCCACCGTCGTCGGGTTCCACGTCGCGGTGGGCATCGAAGTGGACGAGCGACAAGGGCCCGTGCTTTTTCGCGTGGGCCTTGAGCAGCGGATAGGTCACATAGTGATCGCCGCCCAGCGAAATCATTTCGGCGCCAGAGGCAATGATATCGGCGGCATGTTTCTCCAGCGTCTCCGGGAAATTCTCCTTGCGGCCCCAGTCGAAAAAGCAATCGCCATAGTCGATCACGGCAAGCGTGTCGAAGGGATCGAAATTCCACGGCCAGAACGGCCCCCAGGCATCCTCGGCCGACGCCTTGCGAATTCCTTCCGGCCCCATGCGCGTGCCCGAGCGGTGCGAAACCGCTTGATCGAAGGGAATGCCGGTGACGGCAATATCGACGCCCGCGAGGTCGCGCGTATACTTGCGGCGCATGAAGGACAGCGCGCCCGCATAGGTCGGCTCCCATTGGGTGCCTTTCAAGCTTTCCCGGCGAAAGGCATTATCCCCCGGAACCGAGGTCATGTTCTTCATTTCAAGGGACATTTACTTACTCCGTCAGGATAATCGAGTCGTTGGGCGACCAATGCACCCAGACTTTCTGGCCGCGCTCGACACCGGAGCCACCCTCGCGGCTGTTATTTTGCAAATTAACGGAAAGGCTAAGCCCCCCTTTGGTCCCGACCACGACATGACTGGTGTCGCCATAATAGGCCACATCACGCACCGTACCCTCAATTTTGACAATGCTGGCGGCTTTCGGTTCATTTTTGCTGATCTTCAATTTTTCTGGCCGGACCGCAATGGCGATTGTTTCACTTACCGGTTTTGCAGCGGGAAGCTCCAGCTTGCCGAAGCCCTTGGCTTCGCAAGTGACGACCTTGCCCTTGGAACCTAGCACCCTGGCCTCGATCAGGTTCACCTTGCCGATAAAATCGGCGATGAACCGGTTGGAGGGTTGCTCGTAGAGTTCCGACGGCGTGGCAATCTGCTGCACGGCGCCCTTGTCCATCACCGCGATGCGGCTCGCCATGGAGAGCGCTTCGTCCTGGTCGTGGGTGACGATGATGAAGGTGATGCCGACGGTTTCCTGCAGCCGCGTCAGTTCGAGGCGCATGTCCTCTCGGAGTTTGGCGTCCAATGCCGACAGCGGCTCATCGAGCAGCAAAACCTTCGGGCGTTTCACCAGGGCGCGGGCCAGCGCCACGCGCTGGCGCTGCCCCCCCGACATCTGGTCGGGCTTGCGTTCCGCCAGGTGCGTTAGCTTTACCATCTCCAGAGCTTCCGCCGTGCGCCGTTTGGTTTCTTCCGAGGAAACCCCGGTGACTTTCAATCCGTAGGCGACATTGTCTTCAACCGTCATGTGCGGGAACACGGCATAGGACTGGAAAACCATGTTGGTTGGCCGTTTGTTGGGCGGCGTATCGGCCATATCCTCGCCGCCAATGATAATATGGCCTGAGGTCGGCATCTCCAGTCCCGAGATCATGCGCAGAAGAGTGGTTTTGCCGCAGCCGGAGGGGCCGAGAAGGGCAAAGAATTCATTCTGGGCAATGTCGATACTGACATCGTCCACGGCGATGACGCCACCGGGAAACTTCTTCGAGACATTACGTATTGAAACGATCGGCTCAGCCATGACTTAACCCTTGCCTGATTTGGCTGGCGTTTGCAGCTTCATGGCAATCACCGTTGCCACAACGGTGATGACAATGAGGACAGTGGAGGCCGCGTTGATCTCTGGCGAGACGCCGCGGCGCACCAGTGAGTAAACCTTGACCGGGAAGGTAACCGTCTCCGGCCCCGAGGTAAAAAACGTGATGACGAAATCGTCCAGCGACAGCGTGAAGGCGAGGAGTGCGCCAGCGACAAGTCCGGGCTTCATGAACGGCACAATGATATTCCAGAAGGTCTGCCATTCACTGGCGCCCAGGTCCTTCGACGCTTCTTCAAGCTGCCGGTTGAAGCCCACGAGGCGCGAGCGCACCACCACGGCCACGAAGGGAAAGCAAAACGCGACGTGGGCAATGATGATGTTAGCCAGGTTGAAGGGCCATGGCCAGTTGACAACCGCGTCCATCATGCCGGTGTTGATGAAGAAGAGCAGCAGCGCCACGCCCATGCAAATTTCGGGAATAACAATGGGCAGCGCCATGAAGCCCTCATAAGCGCCCTTGAAGGGAAACCTGAAGCGCCACAGCAGCAACGCCACCATCGCTCCGATAATCGTCGCAATGATTGTTGCCAGGAGGGCGATCACCAATGAATTGGTCATGGCCTCGATCAGGGCTTCGTTGTTCCAGGCCTTGGCGTAATTGTCGAGAGTGAAGCCGCGCCAGACGATGCCACGCTTGTCGGTGTTGAACGAGAAGGCAATCAAGGTGACGATCGGTACATAAAGCATGACGAAAATCGCAACGAAAAGAATTTTCAGCCAAAGCCTGTTGCCGTAGTCGAGTGGACCGGTGCCTGGCGCGGGCATCAGATATCAACTCCCTTACTGCGGCGGGCGAAAAGTGCCCGCATGGCCAGCGCGCCAAAGGTTGCGTACATCAACAGGAAAGATAGCGCCGAGCCGAACGGCCAGTCATTGGCCGCCTTGAATTGGCGCTCGATGACATTTCCAATCATGATGGCGTTGGCGCCGCCCAGCAAATCGGGCGTGAGGAAGGAGCCGAGGCACGGAATGAACACAAGAATGGTGCCGGAAATGATGCCGGGGAGCGTCAGCGGCACGGTCACGCTCCAGAATGTCCGGAACTGGGAGGCGCCCAGATCGAGGCTGGCTTCGAGATAGGATTTGTCGAGACGCTCGACGGTGGCATAGAGCGGCAGCACCATAAACGGCATGTAGACATAAACCAGCCCGAAGATCACCGCGAAATTATTGTAGAGCATGTCATAGGGGCCGAGGCCAGCCCAGCCGAGCGCCAGGTTCAAATAGCCCTGGGTCCGGAACACGGCGATGAGGGCATAGGTGCGGATCAGCAAGTTGATCCAGAATGGCAGAATTACCAGCAGCAACAGCAGCGGTTTCCACCGTTCGGGCGCAAAACAGATGCCGAAGGCTATCGGATAAGCGGTCACCATGCACAACAGCGTTGCCAGGGCGCTGACCCAGATCGATTTCCAGATGATCGTGAGATAGAGGGTGTCGAAGGACCGCAGGTAGTTGGAAAGGGTGCCCGTGAAGTCGATCTCGTTGATTGAAATCTGCCCGTCGATCACGGCCTTTTCGCCGAAGGACATGAAGAAAAGGAGGCCAAGCGGCAACACGAAGAAGACCACAAGCCACAGCGAGCCGGGAAGTGCCAGCGTCCAGAAAACCCGGCTATTGTCCTTCCAACTGTCCAAGATACGCGTTTCTCCCGGCCCGGCTGGATGCTAGCGCGGAAGCGCGGAGGACGGCAACCTGCCGTCCCCCGGGGCTTCATATGAGATCAGGCCGCCTGTATGCGCGTCCAGAGCTCGTCCCTGACCTTGGCCGCTTCCTCACCGAGATAGATGGTGGGCTCGCATCTGGCGAGGACTTCCGCCGGTGGATAGATGGCCCGGTTGTTCAGATGTTCCGGCGGCATCAATTTCCTGGCGGCGAGATTTGGCGTGGCATACTGAATGGTCTCGGTAATTTTCTTGCCGTTCTCGGCATCGAGAACGAAATTGAGGAAGGCGTGGGCGTTGCCCGGGTGCGGTGCCCCTACGGGGATTGCCCAGGTATCCTCCCAAATATTGGACCCTTCCGTGGGAACGGAATAATCCAGGTCCTGATCTTCCACCATGACCTGGGCGATGTCGCCGCTCCATTCCTGGCAGGCGACCACTTCGCCGGAAGCAAGAAGGTCCTGGCCGTTGTCGTCAGCAAACACCTTGACGTGCTTTTTCTGTGCGATCAACAGTTCTTCAGCCTTTTTCAGCTCGGCGGGGTCCGTCGAATTGAAAGAGTAGCCGAGATATTTGAGAGCGCAGCCGATTACGTTCTGGGCATCGCCCAGAAGCGAAATCTTGCCGGAGAAAGCATCCGAGTCCATCAGTATTTTCCAGCTGTCCACGGCAACGCCACCCATGGCCGATTTGCGGTAACCGATGCCGATCGTGCCCCACTGGTAGGGGATCGAATGTTTGCGGCCGGGATCGAACTTCGGATTGAGAAAGTCCGGATCGATGTTCGCCATGTTCGGGATTTTACTGTGATCGAGCGGGGTCACCATGTTGGCCTTGACCATGCGCTCGAGATAGTCGTTCGCCACGACGATCGCGTCGTAACCCGGATTGCCCGCCTTCAACTTGGAGAACAACTCATCCATATCGGCGAAGAGATCCATTTTGGGCTTGATGCCCGTGGCGGCCTCGAAATCAGCAAGCGTGGTTTCACCGATGTAGGTGTCATAGTTGTACAGATTGAGCGACTTTTCTTCCTCCTGCGCCATGGAAAAACGCGGCAGGATAGTGACTCCCATGGCGAATGCGCCGCCACCCTTCAGCAGCGAGCGGCGGCTGGGCCGGAAATTCGGACGGTATGTTGGCATTTTCGTACTCCCTGGTTATGACTATCGTTGCATGCGGATTTCACACCATTTCCGCCTTAACGTCCTTATAGGTGGCGTCAAGCGCCAGCCGTGCCAGCCGGACCATTTCATCGATTTCCTTCTTGGTGATAACCAGCGGCGGCGACAACACCATGGTATCCCAGTTGGCGCGCATGATCAGCCCATTCTTGAAGCAGTGTTCCCGGCAGATGATACCGACGCGGCCCGGCTCCTTGAAGCGGCCGCGCTTGGCTTTGCTGCTGGACAATTCCAAAGCACCAATGAGGCCGATCGAGCGGGTTTCACCGACGATTGGTTGATCGCGGAGGCTCGCCAGCGCTTCACTGAAATAGGGGCCAAGCTCGCGCGCCCGCTCGACCAGCTTCTCGCGCTCGATGATCTCGATATTGCGGAGAGCCACCGCGCAGGCCACCGGATGGCCGGCATAGGTCATGCCGTGGTAAAACTCTCCGCCAAGCGCGAAGAAATCCTTCAGCAGATGTTCGGAGAAGGCCACCGCTCCGATAGGCTGGTAGCCCGACGAAAGGCCCTTGGCCATGGCGACGATATCGGGCTCGAAGCCGAAGGTTTCGAAGCCCCACCAGTTGCCCGTGCGCCCAAACCCGCAGATCACCTCGTCCGAGATGAGAAGCACGCCGTATTTGCGGCAGATCCGCTGAACTTCCGGCCAATAGGTGGAAGGCGGAATAAGCACGCCCCCCGCCCCCTGCACGGGCTCGCCGATAAAGGCTGCGACATTTTCCGGCCCGACTTCGAGAATCTTCTTCTCCAGATCAGCGGCGGCGTCGAGTCCAAATTCCTCGGGTGTCTTGTCGCCGCCGAAATCAAACCAGTGGGGCTGCTGCACATGATGAAAACCCGGCAGCACAGTGCCGCCCTGCCCGTGCATGCCTTCCATACCGCCGAGATTGGCCGCCACCATGGTTGAGCCGTGATAGGCGCGGCGGCGCGCAATGAAATGTTGGCGATAGGGCTTGCCCTTCAGCTTCCAGTAGTGGCGCACGAAACGCACAATGGTGTCGTTTGCTTCCGAGCCCGAGTTGGTGAAGAAAATGTGCTGAAAGCGCTTCGGCATCACCGAGGAAACCTTGGCGGCAAGCTCGGTCGTGGCCACCGTCGTCGTCTTGAAAAACGTGTTGTAATAAGGCAGGTCGAGCATTTGCTGATAGGCGACTTCGGCAAGTTCCTTGCGGCCATAGCCCACATTCACGCACCAGAGGCCGGCCATCCCGTCCAGCAGCTTGTTTCCATTGGCATCCCAGATCCACACGCCGTCGGCCTGGGTCATGACACGCGGGCCGCCGCCGGCATGGAAAGCCTTATGATCCGTAAACGGATGAAAATGATGGGCGATGTCGTGCTGGACGATCTCGGCGACGTTGATGTTCTTGGCATGGACGGTCATGGTGTTCTCCGGACAGGAAGCGGCGGGACGAAGCCTCGCAAGGCTTGGCTTTCTCGAGTGGGGGCCGAAAGCTACGGCTTGAAGCCGATCCGGGCACAATGCAGCATGACATCGTCATAGGCCGTGCGCGACCAGAGAGGGATGATCAGCCCCGATGCTGTCAGGTGAAAACACATGCCCTGTCATGGCATTTTCCCGCAGTTTTCGCAAGAAATGCTTGATCTGCCTATGACTTGCCTGCTTTCACCCTTGATGTGAACAGTCTAATATGGCGTTTTGTCCTTGTGAGTGCAGATGACCATACCGACACCCCTGCTCGATACCATCGCCGCGCCTTCCGACCTCCGCCTCCTGCCGATCGCCAAACTCACGCCGCTGGCGGAAGAGTTGCGCGCTGAAACGATTGATGCGGCGGCAGTAAGTGGAGGCCATTTTGGAGCGGGCCTCGGGGTGGTCGAGCTCACGGTGGCCCTGCATTATGTCTTCAACACACCTGACGACCGCTTGATTTGGGACGTGAGCCACCAATCCTACCCGCACAAGATTCTGACCGGCCGGCGCCAGCACATCCGCGGCATCCGTAAGAGCGGCGGGCTCTACGGATTCACCAGGCGGACGGAGAGCCAATACGATCATTTCGGCGCCGCCCACAGTTCAACGTCGATTTCGGCCAGTCTCGGTATGGCAGTGGCGCGCGATCTTCGCGGGCAAAATCACAATGTCATCTGCGTAATCGGCGATGGGGCCATGAGTGCGGGCATGGCCTATGAGGCGATGAACAATGCAGGCGCCATGGACACGCGCTTGATCGTCGTTCTCAACGATAACGGCATGTCGATTTCACCCGCCGTGGGAGCGCTTACCAACTATCTCTCGTGGCTGGTTTCGTCGAGGCCCTTCCTGTCGCTCCGCGACATTGCCAAGCAGCTTGCCAGGAAATTTCCAAGGACGCTCCGTACCGCCGCCCACCGGGCCGATGAATATGCGCGCGGCATGCTCACGGGCGGAACACTCTTTGAAGAACTGGGCTTCTACTATGTCGGCCCCGTGGACGGCCACAACATGGATACGCTCGTCTCGGTGCTGCAAAATGTGCGCGATGCCAGAAACCTCGGGCCTGTGCTCGTCCACGTAATCACCGAGAAAGGCAAGGGCCATCCTTTTGCCAGGCCCGACGCCGAAAAGTATCACGCTATCGCTGGCTTCAATCCTGAAACAAAAGAACTGCGGAAGAGCACTTCGAATGCGCCAACCTACACTTCGGTGTTCGCCAACTCGCTGATCGCCGAAGCAGCCCGCGATGAAAAGATCGTGGCGATCACGGCCGCCATGGCATCGGGCACCGGTCTTGACAAATTTGGCGAGGTTTATCCCACGCGCATGTTCGATGTGGGGATTGCCGAGCAACATGCGGTGACTTTCGCCGCCGGGCTCGCGGCCGAGGGGTTCAAGCCGTTTTGCGCGATTTATTCTACCTTCCTGCAACGGGCATTCGATCAGGTCGTCCATGATGTCGCACTGCAGAAGCTTCCCGTCCGCTTCGCCATCGACCGGGCGGGCCTCGTCGGCCAGGACGGCCCCACTCACGCTGGGAGCTATGACATCTCTTATCTTTCCTGCCTTCCCAACATGGTGGTAATGGCCGCGTCGGATGAGTCCGAACTCGTGCACATGGTGGCCACGGCAGCGGCTATCGACGACCGGCCATGCGCTTTCCGCTATCCGCGCGGCGAAGGTGTCGGCATCGATCTGCCGGAGCGTGGGCTTCCGCTGGAAATCGGCCGTGGACGCATTGTCCGGCCGGGTTCGAAAGTGGCGCTTCTGTCGTTCGGGGCCAGGCTTGCGGAATGCCTGAAGGCCGCCGATCATCTTGCCTCGCTTGGTCTTTCAACAACGGTGGCTGACGCGCGCTTTGCCAAACCGCTGGATCACGAGCTGGTCAAACGACTTGTGGAGAACCACGAGATTCTGCTCACCATCGAGGAAGGGTCCATCGGCGGCTTCGGCACGCAGGTACTGCACCTTTTGGCTGGGCAGAATTTGCTTTCCGCTGGCTGCAAGATCCGCACGATGTTTCTGCCGGATGTTTTCGTCGGCCACGGCATGCCTCAAGAACAATATGAACAAGCAGGACTTACCGCCCGGCATATCGCCGCCGAAATCATGGCGGCACTCAATCTCGATGTGCGAACTCTCGATCTGAAGACGATAGCCTGATCAGCGCCCCCGCAGTGCCTCGACCCAGACTAGGGCTTGCGGCACGAAGATGAGGTTCACCGCAATGGCGGCGGCGATGAACAGCACGGAGGCATTGCCGAACGCCGCTATCGCCGGGCTGACCGACATCATTAAGGGTGCGGTGACTCCAAGATACGCCAAAGGCGGCAGCACGGCCGCCCGTATCGAGATATCATTTTCGGGCTTTCGCGGCCGGCGGCCCCAGAGCACCAGAATAATCGACATGGAAAGGCATAAGGCCATCGCCGTCACGGCGGCAGCGAGCGCCGATGGGACAACGATTTGACCTGTCGCGGCGGCTACGGCCGCGGACAAAGATATCGCGAACAGCACCGGAGTGAGCGAGATAATCCATTCCCAAATGTCGCGCAGATACAGCAGAACCGCGATGGCGGCCGCGACAAAAGCGATGGCCACGGCAATTGCCGTTTCGTGGTGCATGATCTCGCTGCGAGCTAGGGCCACGACCGGCGCACCCGCCGCCTGTGGCATGAACTTCCGCATCGCGCCGGCGAAGGCGAGACGGCGTACCCCCGGTTTCGCCAGAACTTCGATACGCCAAACACCCTCCGCAGCGACGAACCGCTGGCGGAGAGCCTGGTCGAGATCGGCAAGTGCCGGGGGTGGAAGCGAGGCCAATTGTGCGGCCATCCGCGATAGATTCTCAAGCCCCGAGAACAGCGCTGTTTCCAGGGATTTCACGCGCTCCGGCGCTGGCGCCTCTGAGCCGGTGTAAAGACTCAACGCCCGGCGAAGCCGGTGGCTGGCTTCGCGCAGGTCGGCCGCCGCTGCCGGATCTCCCGAAATTCTCCGGAGACCCGCCTCCAGCGCGGTGAAGGTCGCAACAATCGTTGCATCGGCGGGTAAATCACGCGATGCCGGCAACCCTGCCAGGAAGCCATCGAGTGCACGGAGATGTTGCAACTTGGGTACGAAGCCGGTGGGAAGAAATTGTTCGACCCAGCGTATAGCTCCCGTCTGCGGCAGCCTGGCAAGCCCTTCTACCGCGCGGCGCGCCGGATCCCCCGCCTCGGCCAAAAAATGTACGGCATCCTGTGCGGCCGGCGTGTCGAGCGGGGCTGAGCGCATGGTTAGCCGCGAATCATCGCCGAACCGGAGGCCCGGCACGAAAACTCCGCAGAATACCGATGCCGCCACGGCGAAGAGCACGAGAATTTGCCGCCCATTGCGGAGATTTGGGCCCAAAGGTTTCGCCACGGCGCGGTCAAGCCAATGCCGGCGGGCCGGTCGACTCACCTCGAAGGCTCCAACAACGGCAGGCAACAGGGTGAGTGACAATGCCCAAGCGACCGCGGCGCCTAAAGCGCCAATGACAGCGGCTGCCGCCAGCGAAGGCAATTCCCGTAAAACCCACGTGATCCAGAAAATTTCCGCCAGGACCAGCAGCACGAGCAGCAATACCCCACGGCGTTGGGCAGCCAGCATGATTGCCGTAAGGGGTTCAGCTCCGCGAAGGCGCGACTGGATTTGCGCGAGAGCCAGAGCGATACCAAACATCAGCGGTGGTGCCAAACAGGCCGGCATGAAGGACCAGATCGCGGCATCGAGCTCAGGGGCGATCAAACAGGCGATACCGGCCGTCATGCAGAGTGTGGCAAAAGCTGTCATCACCACGGCGATGGCCAGGCTCAGCGAGCCCAGACCCAACGTCAAGACGATGAACGAAATGAGTAAGCCCACGGCGGCAGGGACCATCAAGTCACGGAGGAACTCGTTCCCACCCTCATGGGCGCCCGGCGGAAAATACCATTGAAAGCCCGGTTCCGGCTTGGCGATGGCGGCGGCGAATGATGCCGCCTGGCGTTCCATGCCGGGAAGCGGCGTGGCGATGACAAACCACCGCGTACTCTTGATATCGCCGGAGAGGCCTGCAAACCTTGGCCAGTCGACCGGACGTGATACGCCTTCGATTTCGCCTTCGACCGCAGTGGAAGCCGCCAGCAATAGCCCGCTGAGGCCCGGCGGCGAACGGCCTTGGGACACGGCGCGGCCGATCTCGCTCACCAGCGTCGCAAATCCGGTCAAATCGGGTGCCGAACCCAACGCGCGATAGAGCGGCTGCATTTCGAGAGCGAGCGCAACACTGGCCTCAATGCCAGGCGCATCGCGAAATAGGATGGCGTACTTTGAGTAGAAAGGGCCGATACCTGGAACGAAGGCATTGGCGAAGAGGTCGATCCGTTGGGAAAGTGAGGCGGCAATGGCAACCGCCTTGTTGCGCGCGGCTTCCGCGCTTGCCAACTCGATGTGGGCTACGAAGGCTGAGTCAATTCCAGGAAAATGGCGGTTAAGACCCTCCTGTGCACTCCGGGTTTGGGCATCCAGCACGATCCGCGACGGCTGGCCGGGATCGAACCGCAAGGTCAAGACAGCAACACTTGCACCGAAAGCGGCGAAGAACAATATCACCACGAAAACCACGGCGGGATTTTGCGCGCAAACCCGCGCCAGCCGAGCAAAGATATTGGGCCTGAGGCGCCGCCGCACATCCGGTTTTGGCTGTGGCCGGCCGCTCCAATGGAGCTGCTCCCATTCCCTCATGTTTCGGCCGTCCCCCCGGGTTGCGGATTCGTGTACCCGCAGTCATCATAGGGCACAACGGATTGAAGAAAAGAGTGGAGGGCTTCATGCCGGCATCGGGACGAAACCAAGACTGGAATGTGGAAACCCTCGCGGTTCACGCCGGAGAACACGTCGATCCGGCGACGCGGGCGTCCTCACCTAACCTCGTCATGTCGGTCACGTTCGCGCCCACCGAACTCACGGGCTTTTCCACGCGGGACCGAGGGGATTATGAGGGATTCATTTACGCCCGCAAGGCTAGTCCAACAGTGCGCCAGCTTGAGGATAAGCTCGCGGCGCTGGAAGGCGGCGAAGCCGCCCTCGCATTTGCCTCCGGCATTGCGGCCAGCCACGCCCTGATTGCGGGGCGCCTGAGCGGCGGCGATCATTTGGTGATGACCGATACAAACTATATAGGAACGGCCGAACTGGCGCGCGACAGCCTGCCGCGCTTCGGTATTGAAGTGTCCTTTGTCGACGCCTCGCGGCCAGATGAGGTCAAAGCCGCCATCCGCCCCAACACCAAAATGCTGTGGCTCGAAACGCCCGCCAACCCGATCATGCGGCTCTGCGACATCACTCTCCTCGCCGGCCTCGCCCACAAGGCAGGAGTGCGCGATGTGGTGGTCGATTCGACCTTTGCCTCGCCCATGGCGACAAAGCCCTTGCAGCTGGGCGCCGATTTTGTGATGCACTCACTCACAAAATATATTGGCGGCCACGGCGATGCGATGGGTGGAGCCGTTATCGGCCGCAGGAACGATTTGGCGGCTCTGAATTTGGAAGCGACGGTCCATTTCGGCGCCACACTGTCCCCGTTCAATGCCTGGCTTATCCTGCGCGGGGCCGCCACTCTTCCCATCCGCATGCGGGCGCATGAGGAAGCGGCAATGGCGGTAGCGCGCTATCTGGAAAGCCATTCAGGGGTAAAACGGGTGTTCTATCCGGGTCTCGCGTCCCATCCGCAGCATGAGCTGGCGCGCGGCCAGATGCGGAATTTCTCCGGCATGTTGACCTTCCAGACCCACGAGCCCGGCGTTGCCGTGGCGCAGCGCATGATGAAGGAACTGGAGATCATCCACTATGCCGTCTCGCTCGGCCACATTCGCAGCCTGGTTTGCTGGATCGGCACCGATGATATCCAAAAATCGACTTTCCGCCACGATCCGAAAGCGCTTCGGGGCTATCGCGACTATGCGGGTGATGGGGTGTTCCGCTTGTCTGTGGGAATCGAAAATGGCGAAGACCTGTGCCGCGACCTCGATCGTGTGTTGCGATAGATCCGCTTACGGTTTGGCTGCGCCAGTCTCAGCGTCCGCTTTCTGGTGGCGCCTGTAGGAGCGGATACTGACCGGAATCATGGCCAAATAAGCAACAGCGAGCACGATCAACAATTCCCACGGATAGGCTGCCAGCATAATAATGGCGAAGACGCCCAAACCGAGGATGGGAAGCACGAGTTCGCGGGGGATCCAGCGGCCGAGAGTCTTGCCCGAGTAAGTCGGCACGCGGCTCACCATCAACAGCGCCACCACCACCACATAGAGGCCGAAGAACAGGGCATACTGGCGTCTATCGTCCACGACGCCGAGGAAACCGAGATACATGGGCAGCATGGCCAGCCCCGCCCCGGCGGGCGCAGGAGCGCCGGAAAAGAACCCTGCAGCCCACGCGGGCTTGTCCGGATTGTCGAGGGCGACATTGAAACGGGCGAGACGCAGCGCGCAGCAAACTGCCAGAATGAGCGCCATGACCCATCCTGCCGTGCGCAACGTGTTAAGCGACCAGAAGTACATGAGCATTGCCGGTGCTACGCCAAAATTGACAAAGTCGGCAAGCGAGTCGAGTTCGGCGCCAAAACGCGATGTACCTTTGAGGAATCGGGCAAGCCGGCCATCTAGAGCATCCAGCAAAATGGCGATAATCACCGCGCTGACGGCCAATTCGAAGCGCCCTTCGATGCCGAGCCGGATCGCGGTGATGCCGCTGCACAGGGCCAGCAGCGTGATCAGGTTGGGGAGCAGATACCGGACGGGGACCTTCTTGAACCGGGCGGAGCGGCGCGGATCTTCGCGAGCGGTCCTGTCGATGCCAATTTCGGGTTCGCTTTCCACCATCAGCTCCGGCGCGCAGTGCGTTCGGGTTCGGCCAAGTTGAGGTCTGCAAGAACTGTTTCGCCGCCAACGGCGCGCTGTCCAATGCTTACGAGGGAATGCACTCCGCCAGGCAAGTAAACGTCGACGCGGCTGCCGAAACGGATAAGGCCGAAACGCTGGCCTGCCACCACATAATCGCCTTCAGACACGAATTTGACGATGCGCCGGGCGATGAGTCCGGCAATCTGCACCACGCCGACACGGTGTCCGCCGGCAAGTTCCAGCGTCAGTGCCTGGCGCTCGTTGTCGGCACTCGCCTTATCGAGGTCGGCGTTGACGAAGACGCCGGGTATGTAGGCGATGCGCCTGATCGCGCCATCGGCGGGGGCGCGGTTCACGTGGACATCGAAGACGTTCATGAAGACCGAGATGCGAGTCACGGGTTCGCGCGCCAGATCGAGTTCCGGCGGCGGCACAACTTGCTCGACCGAGCTTATGCGCCCGTCGGCGGGCGAGATGACAAGTCCGGGGCGGAGCGGTGTCACCCGTTCGGGGTCGCGGA
>JBKKDI010000055.1:0-6697 GCA_046708645.1 Aestuariivirga sp. | reverse complement strand
GAGGCGAACGCAACTGGCCGGCATGAAGTTTGACCGTGTCACCGTTCATGCCAGGCAGCGCAAGATATTCCTCCTGCCGTCCTTGAATTTCGGAAATCCTGGCAAATGGCATTCCGCAGGCGCAGGGGGAGTCGGTGATCCGGACCACATCCGATAATTCGTAGCGTATCAAGGGAAAAACCCTGTTGGTCAGCGTCGTCAGCAACAATTTGGCGCCTAATACGCCATTTGGTACCGGTCGATTTCGGTCATCCACAGCTTCGTATATTAGGAGGTCTTCTGGAATGTGCGGTCCAGCAAAATGCTTGCACTCCATACTCACGCAAAAAGATTCGGTCGAATTATAGCGGTCGGTTATGTTTATTCCCCAGACTTCCCCCGCCAATTCCCTCAATTCCGGGGCCAGCGATTCAGCCACGGAACCCAATAGCGAAGGCTGGATTCGCAACCGGCCTTGGCGCTGTTCATCGATGAGGCGTCTGATGTAGGACGGGTAGGTGATGATTACATCCGGTTGAAAGCCGTTCAGGGCTGCTACAACGTCGGCGATGGGCATGGTAACAAACAGACGCGGCGCAACAGAATCCCGCATCAGGAAGTCATACACCTGATTGCTTAAATGCTGCGGTGACGAAGCGCCGATCCCGATGGTACGGCTGTTTGATTTTATCCCGCCTATTTCGAGAAAACGGAGCAGGTTCGCAATTCCGGCTGCCCACACGTTTCTGTCGTAGACGACGACTGCCCGCTCCCCGCTGGTTCCGCCGGTGGCGCACGCCCGGTACTCTCCAAACAGGGGTTGGCCTGCATTTCCGCTCGCCAAATAAGCCTCGATATCGCTAAACCTAATACGGCCATCGGTAACAACGCGATCGAAATTTCGGACGAGTTCGGATTTAGTAAGAATCGGATAATCCCTAAGCGGCGCCCCATTTTCCACGAGTGGACCGATCGAGCTGCGATAGTAGGGAGAATGATTCACGGCGTACCGGAGCATTGCCTTGAGCCTCTCCTGCTGATGCGCCAAGAGTTGCTCCCGGGACCAGAATCGGCGCTTCAGTAATTCGGTGGACAGGTGTTTGATGGCAAAGTGTTCATCATCTACCTTCATCGGAGAGCTCCTAAAGAGGCAGGCGTCGCCACCATTTTGCGCCTGTAGCTTAAGGCGAGCAAGATGATCCTCGGCTTGTGAATGCAGGAAAGCAGCGGCAAAGATCGTGCGACCGGGGTTGAAACAAATAAATTTCAGACGAGTGATAGATTCAGACCTCTCCCTGATCCGCGCTTGGCTAGAAAGGCCGCATGTTGCGGAATGGTGGGGAGACGCGGACGAAGAGCTGGAGTTAATCAAGAATGACCGGACGAATCCGGCGATGGAACATTTTCTGATCGTCGTTGACGGAAGCCCCGGGGGTTTCATCCAATGCTACGATACTTCCACGTGGGATTTTCCGCTTGGCGTGCCGGAAGGGTCACGCGGCATCGATCTCTTTATCGGAGAACCCGATCTGCTGGGCCAAGGAATCGGAACCAAGGTGCTCTCGGCTTTCGTCACGAAGCTGTTCGAGAGCGGGGTGCCGGAAGTCGTGATTGATCCCGATCCCGCCAATCTGCGCGCCATCCGGGCCTACGAGAAGGCAGGGTTTGTGCGCCGGACGGAAGTCAGTTCCACACCGTGGGGGCCTGCCTTGATCATGTCGCGGCGGCGTCCATGTGTTCGGCCAGATAGGCCGCGTCTTCGCCGACGAAGGAGAACAGCCCCGACCTGAAGGTGTGCATCCAGTGCAGCCCCAGGAAATAGACGCCCGGGCAATGGGTTACGCCCCGCTGCTGGACCGGCGCGCCGTTTGCGTCGAAAACCGGCAATTTCACCCAGTCGAAATCAAAACGATGGCCGGTCGCCCAAATGACCGAGCGAATATTTGCATCCCGCAAGTTGAGGGCCTGGACGCCGTCGATTTCCGCCGGATCTATTGGAGGTGGGCGGCTGTCATCTTCTTTCAGCAAGGACTGCAAGCCTGACGAGCTTACCAGCTTGTCCGCGGTGGAAATGAAATCGGTATAGGCCGTGTCCGCTTCAGCCAGAACTTGATTTGCATCCGAGGCGAGCGCCAGTGTGCCATCGGATATGCCCTGCACATGTCCGAGGACATTGACGCCTGCCGCCGCAAAGCGCCTGACGTCGATATCGTAGCCGCCGTTCACTCCGGTCACGACGGTGGAAGGCGGGTACTTCCGGCCGGGGAACGCATCGATGGTGACGTCGAGCCGGCCCATTCTTTCGAACCACCACATCATATCCTTGCCGCGATAGCGCCGGGGCACGCGGCGATGGCGGCTAACGGAAAGAAAGACCGTGCGGCCGCTTTGAACAAGTTCGTCGGCGATCTGGCAGCCTGAAGCGCCGCTTCCCACCACCAGCACAGCACCTCGCGGTAATTCATCGGGGCTTCGATAATGCGTGGCGTCAACCTGATAGATGGAGGCCGGAAGGTTCTTGCTGAAATCCGGAATGAGCGGACGCTGAAACGGGCCGGTGGCGATAACCACGCGCCGCGCCGAAATCTCCCCATTCGCGGTTTCGGCAACATAGCCGCCGGTTTCGGGATATTGCCGCAATACCGTAACCTCCGTGTCTTCGCGGACGGGCGCATCGATCTGTGCCGCATAGTCCTCAATGAAACGGATGATCCCCGTGTGATGCAAAAATCCGTCCGCGTCATCGCCGCTATAGGACATGCCCGGCAGACGCACGGCCCAATTCGGAAATTGAAAGTACAAGGAATTCCACCGCTCGCTCCTCCACCTTTCCGCCATCCGCCGGCGTTCCAGGATGACGTGTTCGCGGCCGCGCGCGCGCAACTGGAAGCTCATGGCCAGTCCCGCCTGGCCACCGCCGATGATCACGGTGTCATGCTGCTCTCTCATTGTCAGATACGAGTTGGCAGAAATCGAAGTTCGCCAACGATAACATTTCCCGGCACGCAATAGAATGGTTGGAAGGAGCACTGGATAAAGGTTGCTTGCGGTGGCATTCTGTGGCCTGCAACCGGATGAGGTGCTTCATGCTTTTTCGCTGGATTGTCTTTGCCGCGACTATGCTTCTTCCGATTTGCGCGTTTGGCACAGTCGCCTCGGCGGCGGCGATATACGAAATTACGGGCGTCCCTCCCGATGATGTGCTGAACATCCGTGAGGCGCCGCGTGCCACCGCGCGCAAGGTCGGCGAGTACGGGCCGCGCGAAAAGGGCATCCGCATTTATCGCCGTCATGGCAATTGGGCGTTGACCGGGCGCAATAGGGCCGATGGCTGGGTGAATACGCGCTATCTGAAGCTCACCATGGCCGCGTTGCGCGTCGAACTGCCGATCTCATGCCTCGGCACGGAGCCGTTCTGGGCGCTCACCATCGATTCAACGCGCCGCGCCACCTATTCCGACCCGGAAACAGCGGAGCACCGCTATCGGGTAAGCGCGTTCAAGCGCATGGGGCGAGGAGCGGCCATGCGCCTCGATGGAACGGGACGCGCCTCGATCGCGGCGGAGAAAAATTGCAGCGACGGCATGTCGGACAACCGGTACCCTTACAGCATCCGCGTTTTGCTTCCCGATGGCCGCGAGCTTGCCGGCTGCTGCGGCTAACGGGAGCGGTGGTGGACAGCGTTCCTTCGTATTTCGAAAAGCATGAGCCCCGCCGCAACCGCGACATTGAGGGAATCGGGGCCGCCGCGCATGGGAATGCGCACCAAGGTTGAACAGGCCTTCGCCAGTTCATCGGAAAGCCCAGAACCTTCGCTGCCAATGACGATAAGTGTGGGATCGCGATAGGGGCGGCGATAATCCTCCGTACCCTGAAGATGTGTGCCGGCGCTTTCCCCGGGCCAGTTCCGGGTGAGATCAATGAGAGAGGGCACCGGCATGCGCACCAGCGGCACAGCGAAGATCGAGCCCATGGTGGCACGCACGCACTCGCGGCTCCACGGATCGCAGGACTGTCCCGCAAGGATGACACCCGAGATTCCCGCGGCATCTGCGGTGCGGATGATGGTGCCGAGATTTCCGGGGTCACGCATATCTTCAAGGGCAAGCCACGGACCGGCGGAATCGACGTTTCCTTGCCATCTTTGCCGGAAGACGCCGAGCATCGGCGGCGGGTTGTTCTGGGCACTGAGCGAGGCCATCACCTCGGGCGTGACCTCCAGCATGTGCGCATCCGCCCATGGCGATGCGGGGCCAGTCGTGACGAAAGTTTCCGGAGTCCAGCCCAAACCGTAGGCGCGCTGGAGAACTTTGTCGCCTTCGGCCACGAAAAGCCCAGTCTTGTCACGATATTTTTTCAAGGCGAGCGACCGGATGAGCTTGATCGAGGGATTTTGCAGGGAGGAAATCGGCGGCATGACGGGAACTATAGGTTGGGCTATAAACGCCGTCCATGAACATCCTCCCCGACATCAAGACCGGAATTTCGGTTTGCCCCCATGATTGCCCGTCGGCTTGCGCCCTTGAGGTGGAGGTTCTTGATGAACGCACCATCGGGCGGGTGCGCGGGGCGCGCGACAATTCCTACACGCTAGGCGTGATCTGCGAGAAGGTGGGCCGCTACGCCGAACGCATCCATCATCCCGAGCGCCTGCTTCATCCACTGAAGCGCAAGGGCCCGAAGGGATCGGGCGAATTCCAGCGGATCTCCTGGGATGACGCCATGGCCGAGACGGCGGACGCCTTCCTCAGGGCGGAAAGCCGGTATGGCAGCCAATCCGTGTGGCCCTATTACTACGCAGGCACCATGGGTTTGGTGATGCGCGACGGCATCGATCGGCTGCGCCATGCGAAGGGTTACTCTGGGCTTTACGACACCTTCTGCGTGGCGCTGTCGTGGACCGGTTACAAGGCCGGCACCGGCAGCATCACGGGCGTCGATCCCCGCGAGATGCAGAAGTCCGATTTGATCGTCATTTGGGGCGGCAATCCGGTCAACACGCAGGTCAACGTGATGACCCATGCCATGATGGCGCGCAAACAGCGGGGAGCAAAGATCGCCTGCGTCGATATCTATGACACCGGCACGATGAAGCAGGCGGACGTGAAAATGCTCATTCGCCCGGGCACGGACGGCGCACTCGCCTGCGCCATCATGCATGTGCTGTTTCGCGACGGTCACGCCGACTGGCCCTACCTTGAGAAATATACCGACGCGCCCCGGGACTTCGAGGCCCATTTGAAAACACGGACGCCGGAATGGGCGGCGAGGATTTGCGATATTCCGGCAGTGGAGATCGAAGCCTTTGCAAGACTGATCGGCCAGACGAAGCGAACCTATTTCCGCCTGGGCTATGGTTTCACGCGCTCGCGCAACGGCTCGGTCAACATGCATGCGGCGGCATGTATCCCCGCCGTGACCGGGGCCTGGCGGCATGAAGGCGGTGGGGCGCTGCACTCCAACAGCGGCATATTCAAATGGAACAAGACGATGATCGAAGGGCTCGACGTGAAGCAGCCCGGCATCCGCACCATCGACCAGAGCCGCATTGGAGCGGCACTCCTCAATGATCCTTATGACCTGGCTGGCGGCCCGCCGGTGAAGGCGATGATCATTCAGAACACCAATCCTGCCTCGGTGGCGCCCGATCAAAATCGTGTCAAGCAGGGCCTGGCGCGCGAAGACCTGTTCACCTGCGTGCACGAACAGTTCATGACCGAGACGGCGCAGTTTGCCGACATCGTGCTACCCGCCACCATGTTTCTCGAGCACGACGACATCTATCAGGGCGGCGGGCACCAACACATCATGTTCGGCCGCAAGCTGGTGGAGGCGCCGGGTGAATGCCGCAACAATCACGAGGTGATTTGCGATCTGGCGGGGAGGGTAGGGGCATCGCATCCGGGCTTTGACATGACACCCCGCCAGTTGATCGACTGGACCCTGACCCATTCGGGCCGCTCCGATCTTGCCGCCCTTGATGCCGTCAACTGGATCGACGTGCAGCCGGATTTTGAAACATCGCACTACCTCAAGGGCTTTGGATTTCCCGGTGGCAAATTCAGGTTTCGCCCAAAGTGGCGTGACGTGCGTTTCAAGGCAGGTGTCGGTCCCTTCGGTCCCGTGGACGACATGCCGGAATTTCCCGATCACTGGACCGCGATCGAGGAGGCGACGGAGGAATACCCTTTCCGCCTGGCGACAAGCCCGGCCCGGACCTTCCTCAATTCAACGTTCAACGAGACGCCGTCATCGCGCAAGCGCGAGGGAAGGCCCACGGTCCTCGTCCACCCGGAAGATCTGGCTGCACTCGGCATTGCCGATGGCGCACAGGTGCGAATGGGTAGCGCGCGCGGCCAGGTGAAACTCCACGCCAGGGCAAATGGGGGCCTCAGGCGCGGGGTTCTTATTTCCGAAGGCGTGTGGCCCAACGAAGCCTTCGCCGATGGCAAGGGCATCAACACACTGACGGGCGCCGATCAGCCGGCACCCAGCGCCGGAGGCTGTTTCCACGACAACCGAGTCTGGCTGAAGCCCGCCTGAAGGTGAACGGGGGATGAACGGCCATCTCAGAACCGCTTCACAGTCCTGCCGGTAATCTGCCCTCAACTTAACAAGGTGTTAGGCCAGAAGGCTCCATGAAGTTGGATATGATGGCGATGAAAAGCAAAATACTGGTGGTGATGGCGTTGGTCCTGGCCGTGGCAACGGCGGCCAC
>JBKKDI010000054.1:0-3679 GCA_046708645.1 Aestuariivirga sp. | reverse complement strand
CTTCACAGCCAGCCGTTCGCCCATTGGGGAAGCTAATGGCGTTGCGCGTGCTATTGTTGCCGCGCACGAGGTGGGAGTGGCCATCCATATCCGGCAGTTCAATTCGAGGCTTGGCGTCGAAACACTTCGTAGGTTGAAGCATCTCGCGGATATCACCGCCGAAACGACGCCGCAAAACCTAATGTTTACGGAACAAGATTATTGGCGGCTCGGTAGTGCTATCAAGGCCTCGCCACCTTTCCGCGCAGTTGACGATATCGCAGCGCTGGCAGCGGGCCTGCGGGATGGCACGGTCGACATCGTGGCGACCGATCACGCTCCACACACCCCGGAAGAGAAGTCCAAATCTTACAAAAGGTTTTCCGATATTCCAGGCGGAATGGCAGGACTGCAAACGTTCTTGCTCATCATGCTGCATCTCGTCGACGGCGGGGTAATCGACCTTGCGGATATTGCACGTCTCTGTGCGGCAAATCCGGCGAAGCGCTTTGGCTTGGGTGACCGCAAGGGAAGAATTGTCGCCGGTCACGATGCCGACTTTGTTATCGTAGATCCCCATCTCGAGACTGTCATCACCAATGACGAGCAACATAGCAAGGCCCGTGTCACACCCTACGTGGGATTGAAGATTCCTTATCGCATTGAACGAACCTTCCTGCGTGGCCGGGAAATCTTTGCAAATGGCAAACTTGCAGGAATGCCCACTGGACAGGTGCTTCGTCCATCTTCCTCGGATCAGGCAAGCGGTAGAGTAGGCAAATGGGAATAATGTTCGATAAAATGCCGGGCGATATCGAGTCGTCGCATGAATTTGACACGCGGCTTTGAAGCCACGTGGTTTAGGATGTCCTTGAGTGCGGCGGCCCGGTTGGCCTGACCCGTCCATCTTGCATGAACAGCCACCGTCATCATGCGTCCACCGTGCTCGCGGGTTTCTTCTTCGAGGAAGTCGATGCCGGCACATACATCCGCTGCAAAATCCTCGGGGTTGCTATAGCCCGGAGCAATCAGGAAGCGGCTGTCATTATAGGTTTTGGAATAGGGTACAATGAGCATGCGGCCCAACGGCGTCCTCTGAAAATAAGGCAAGTCGTCATTGCAAGGATCCGAATAGTACAGAAATCCTCCTTCTTCCTGAATCAGTTCGAAAGTGTTGATGCTTGGAAACGAACGGGAGTTCCATCCGAGGGGACGGTCACCAAGCACACACTCATAGGTTTCGACAGCCTCATGCAATTGCGCGCGTTCCTCGTCGCGGTTGAGCGTGTACATTTCCGTCCAGCGCAAGCCGTGACCCAAGAGGTCGTGATTGTGCTCCCGCATCCATTTTGCGACTGCCGGGTTCCTTTCCAGCGCGCGTGCGGTCGCTGAAACCGTCACCGGCACCTGGTATTGGTCGATCAGCCGTGTCAGACGCCACACCCCGGCGCGGCTTCCATATTCAAAATGGGTTTCCGAACCGAGATCGCGGATCTCAGGTCCCACATTCGTGTGGTATTCGCCCCACCCATCATTTCGTCCGTCCCCTTCCACAACGGAATACTCAGAACCCTCTTCGTAAACCAACACGAGGTTGACCGCTACAGTAGCGCCATCTGGCCAAGCGATATGTGGAACGTTACTTCCATAACCGATAAAGTCACGCTCGATTGAAGCCATGGGTGCGGCCCCGCTACCTTGATTTAGAACAGCACGATAAACGACTTCAATAACTTAGGACAATAAAGAAAAAACCCCGCGGAGGCAGTTCCGTCATTGAGAGCGGGCATGCGATGCCAACGAAAGTCACCTGGCCCTCATGGTGGAAAGCGAAGATCTGAGGTGATACTACATCAGCAAATTTAAGCGGAACGCAGGAATCACCTGTTTCCGCCGAGGCGGGACCTGTTCAACGATCAACTTATGGGCCAGGACGGAAATCGCGATCAACATCCTTTTATGCCCTAACAGGATAGTATGACGATGAACAAGTCTTCAGTACGACGCAGTGATGCTGGCCTTATTAGGGGACGAAGCGTGGTCCTCGGCGTCGGAGTCGACGGCGCGCCCGAAATCGTCCATGACGCCGCTATTCACCACGTCGCCGGAAAGATCGTTGCTGTCGGGTCCTATAAAGGGCTAGCCGAGCAACATAGAGATTTGCCCGTAATCGGCGATGCCGATAGCGTCATTATTCCGGGGTTCGTCAACGCGCATCACCACCTGGGTCTCACACCTTTCCAGCTTGGTTCGCCGGACTTTCCATTGGAGCTTTGGTTCGCTAGCCGCTTCGGCCTGCGCTCCCTCGATCCATATCTCGACACACTTTACTCCGCCTTCGAGATGATCTCCTCAGGCGTGACAACCGTACAGCACCTGCATGGCCGTGTTTTCGGCCCCCTTGAAACACTGCTTGCCGGCGGGAGAAGCGTCATCCGCGCGTACCGCGATGTCGGCATGCGCGCTTCTTACTCCTACGGCATCAGTGATCAGAACGGGCTGGTATACGAGGACGACGCCGCATTCTGTCTCCGTCTGCCGGGCGAGCTTAGCTCACGCCTGCTAGAGGCCCTCAGAAAGCAAGTTGTCCCTGTCTCCGACGTGCTGGCGATGTACTTTGTGCTGTTGGATGAAAATCCGTCCGACGGTCTGGTACGTCTGCAGCTCGCGCCGAACAACCTTCATTGGTGTTCTGACGCCGCGCTTGCCGATATTGACTCTGCCGCAAAAAAATCTGGTGCACCACTACATATGCACTTACTCGAAACCGTTTATCAGCGGGAATATGCAAGACGCCGAACTGGTGGTTCAGCAATCCTTCACCTCGAACGGCTTGGACTGCTCGGACCCGGACTAACACTTGGCCATGCAGTCTGGGCTACAGAAATCGACATTGAGCGTCTTGCTAAGACCGGCACCTGCGTCTGCTGCAACGCAGGTTCCAATTTGCGGCTGCGAAGTGGCGTTGCTCCTCACGCAGCGTTTCGTCGTGCCGGATTGACGATGGGCTTAGGAATCGACGAGGCCGGTATTAACGAAAACCGCGATATGCTCCTCGAAATGAAGCTGCTGCTGCATTTGTCGCGAACGCCAGGAATGGACGACGCTCCTTTCACTCCGGCGGCCGTGTTTCACATCGCCACCGCTGGTGGTGCCGCGACAACGCCGTTCAAGGGCAGTATCGGTCTATTAAAACCCGGTTATGCGGCCGATTGCGTCCTTTTCGACTGGAAGAGCATCGCCGCACCATTTCTTGAGCAGAGTGTTCCCTTGGTCGATGCCATAGTGCAGCGCGCTCAAGCGCGCGACATTTCGGAAGTGGTGATCGCTGGTAAAACTGTCTACCGACAAGGACGCTTCCTCAACGTCGATCGCGATGCAGTGCTGCGCGAGATTGCGGAAAAAATGAATGGGCCGTCTACGGCTGACGAACGCAACAGAGCGTGGCTGGGGAAAGAGGTGCTTCCTCACGTCAAAGCATTTTACGCCGATTATGTCGATATCGATGGCTATTCCCCACACCGTATCTTCAATAGCAGATTTTGAGGAAGCGATTACACAGTAACACTTCAAGTGCTCTGCCCCCAAATAATTGGATCGTTCTGAGTTGGAGTTTTCCGCTGTATTTTCCCTGGCTGGGAGGAGTGGAAGACCATGAAGGCATCAAAGTTCACAGACGCCCAGAAGGCGTTCATTCTGA
>JBKKDI010000053.1:0-9996 GCA_046708645.1 Aestuariivirga sp. | reverse complement strand
AACGCCATTGGTACGATAGAGATTGTAGTTCAAGCGCGTGGCGCCCTGCACCATATAGCGGGGATCGCCCGAGGCGGCGGCACCGCCCGAGCCCGCATTGAAGTTGGCGCAGATGCGAATGGACTGGCCTGGAGTTCCCGTGCAACTCGCGCCAAACGTTCCTGTCGCGGTAATGCTGCCGCCGCCCGCAAGGTTGACGTTGCCGAAATCGACGCCGGTGTTGGTGAAAATGCACGATTGCGCATTGCCGGCGGCAGCCTGAAACATCAGGAAGCAGAGGCAGGCAACAATCCGGACTAAAGGCATTGCAGGGGGCCGATCGTGATCTGGTTCTGATTGTCAGGTTTATAATTAAAACTTGCCTGACATTGGTTACCATTGACTTTCACCGCCACCCTGTTGGCAGGCCCCAGGCCCGTTAAATAAACCTGGCCGTCATAACCCATGACAGCAACCTCGGCGGAACCCTCAAGCTTTACTTCAGAGCCCTCGGGGAGATAATTTCCTTTGGCGTCGGTGAGAACGACTATCGCCACGGCGGCATTGGCCTTGATGCCGAAGTCGAGCACGACACCACTCATGGCACGCGGCACGACAATGGCCTCGCTCTCGGAAATATCGGCATTGAGCGGCAGTCCGCTAACGTCGATCGCCACCTTGTTTTTCTGGAAGGCGCGCAATTCCGGAAGCAGAAGCTTACCGCTCTTGCCGGTCTTTCCGGCGAAGCGGTTCTCGTAGTCAACCGTGACACCGGGCGCTCCCACGTCGACGATGGCGAAACTGTCGTAAATGGAACGGCTGAAAAACACGCCGCCACCGGCGAGAACGGCAGCCCCATCCACCGCGACGTCGCCGTTCACCGAATCATCCTGCTGCACGATATGGCCATCGACGCGAGCCTTGCTGCCACGATAGGTGGCGTTGGCCGCGGTATAACGCTGATCGCCTTCACCATGGGCGACGCGCCAGCCATAGGAACCGGGGGTTCCGTCACTGGGCCGCGAGGCTTCGGCCACGGCCGTCCATCCCTGTTCGGTCACATTGGCGCCAACCGATGTCGAGAGGTTTTCTCCGAAGGGCATGGAGAAGCCCACGAAGGCGCCATATTCGCTGTCGTCGCCAAAATCGGCAAAACCGCTGACGAAGGCGGTGATATTTTTCCGGAATGTCTGGGTGTAACTGCCACTGAGTATCAGCGATCTTCCGCCACCGCGCTCGAGAAGATGAACGAGACTTAGTCCGACGCCCGATTGCAATTCCCGGAAAGAATAATTCAAAGACAATTGATCGAGCGCCCTGGGCACGCCGCCATTGAAGTTTTTGTTATCCAGCGGACGCTCAGTCACCGCTGCGAGATCCTGAAAATCTCCGAACGTGCGATTGGAGTAGAAGCTCGCACCGAAGTTTCCGAAACGGCCTTCCCATCCCGCATGGAGGAAAACGCCTGCCCCGTCATCATGCAAGCTGCCAGCAACGGCGGCGCTGAACATGCCGAGGGGGCCACCCGAAACGAGCGCCCCCACGCCCACGTCGATTAGGCTGGAATTCGCCTCCACATGGGCTTCGCCGGTCAAAATATCGGTGATGCCATAGCGCAAGCTGGCAAGCCCCACCGGGCTATCGTCGTAGCCGAACGACTCGCTGCCAAAATCGCGGCGCACGACACCCGCTTCAAGTGAAAAGTCATAGAGGTGCTGCTTCAGCAGATCGGGCGAGGTGTAGAATTCCTGTTCGGTTTCAATCTCGCGGCCGGTGGCATCGGTCAGCACCATGCGCGCGGTGCCGGAACTTGTGTAAACCGGCAGGCTGTCGATCCGGAACGGGCCGGGCTGCACGTCACTGGAGTAGGCCTGGACGCCGCCGATGAAAACCTTAAGCGTCGAGGGCACTTCGGCGCTTCCCTCGATCAAAGGCAGCGGCATGGTGAGCAGATCGGGTCTGAGATCGAAATTGCGCTGCACCTGGGCGCCGCCAAGGCGAATGGGCCGCGTCCAGTTCAATCCCCCGCTGACGATATCGCCCAGATGATAGGAGCGCATCGTCTCCTGGTCCGAATAGCTCCAGGTGGTGTCCAGCCGCAGCGCGGTAAAATCCGAAAAAGTCGTGGTGCCGAGGATTCCGGTTTGCCGGATCGTTCCGTAGTTCGAAAAGGCCCGGGCATCGAGGGAGAGCGATCCGCCATCGGCGGCGGCGAGCCTCTGCGGGATGTCGTATCCTGCCGAAGCATATGCGGTGTAATTCAGAACAACACCATTGCCGCTTTCGGCTTTGAGAAACTCTCCGCCGGAGCCGCCATCAAGATCTCTCGCAAGCCGCGAGGAGTTGGGCAGCTCCAATTCGATCGACTGGCTGGACTCGTCATAGACGTAGGAGACGCCCGGCAGCGTGTCGAGGACGATCAACTCCTCCGGAGCGCCTTCGCCGGGCACGGCCACGCCCAGTTCAGCCAGTTCAGAGCGCGGCGAGGCAATCTTGCCATCGGCCAGCTGCGTGAATGCCGCAATTAGATTCAAAGGGTATCCGTTTAAACGGACATCTAGCTGGAGTTGAACTTGTGCGGAGTCAGCCGGCTCCGCCCTCGCTAACGGCGAGTTCAGGAGCAAAGCGATCAGTACGGCTAGTCCGGCTCTAGTTCGCCGCCACCACCTTTGCTGTCGCTTCAATAGGCCCATTGTCGCCCTGAGCTGTAATCGTGATGGTGCCGCCGGCTGCGATTGCCTTGGATGCGCCCTTGACGGTCCAGTGCTTCGACGATCGGCCGAGGACATAGCCGGCGAGGCCCTCTCCGATCCTGATGGTCTTGCCGCTGCCGTTCGCCACGGCGAGCGAAGCCAGGCGCACGCGGCGCCCACCGGCATTTCCGGCCTTGAGAACGAATTGTCCCTTCGAGACGGACGCCTGCCATGACAGGTCCACGTCTTCTCCGGTTTTCGAGAAGAAGACCGGAATCGAATGGCGGACCGAAAAGCCGACACCGGCTTGGCCCGCCTTCACGGGCTTCGGCAATTCATCGATGATGAGGCGGTAGGTTTCCTCCGTGGCCGCCGGCGTCTTGCCGAGGCGGACCACGCGAATGACGCTCTTCTTGCCGGGCTGGAGCTTGACCGCGGGCGGGCTGGCGACGACATCCTTGGTCGGCACCAGTTCATCCTGGCCATTCAGCTGCACCCATTTGAAAATTCGAATCTGGGCGTTGAGCTGATCCCCGCCCTGATTGGTCAGCGTAACTGTCGACGCGGCCCCTGGAGCCGGCACTTCGATATTGATCGGCATGATCTGCAACGAGGAAGCAGAGGCCATGACCGGTGCAGCGACAATGACCGACGCCGCGAGAAGGCCGGAAATCCAGGAGCGCATCGCAATCACTTAGTAGTTGACGTAGAGGACGCGGTTTTCGGTGTAGAGAGCCGCCGGCGGCGTTATCTGCGCGGGCAATGTGCCGTCGATCGTGAAGTTGACGGCGCCGGTGCCGCCAGCGCCCGACAGAGCGGCGCTGTAAGCCACGTCCTGAGCGCCGTTGATCATCGTGCTGGTGTAAGCAGTTACGTTCAGCACAGGATCGAACGACATGGTGAAGGGCGTACCGGCCGAGCAGTTGACGACCACGTTGGAGGTCGCTGTCTCGGTGCCGACAATCACGCCGACGTTGCCGAAGTCGAGGTTGGTGGCGCTCACGATGCAGGCCGTCTGGATGTTAATGCGGGCCTGAAAGTTGGCGCTTGTCTGAGCGGCGAAAGCCGGGGAAGCACTCAAAAACGCCGCCGTGGCGGTGAGTGGGAGGAGATATTTACGCATGACACTTCCTATCTTGTTTTGACATGTTGCCGGAAACAACAGTTGCGCCGGAGGATTGTGTCCACGAGAGCCCCATCGCCGTTCCCTGGTGTCTTGCTACCTTACTTCGCTTTAAGTTGAGGTGCATAAACGTCATTAAACGGATTCTAAGCAATCGCTCCGATTTGAATCACCTCGGATTCGCCGCCGTTATGAGTCAATGGCTTGCGGAGGTTGGTGGCGGAGGTTAACCCAGGCATCGTAACCCATGCCGCCGACAACGAGCGCCGTTCCCAGCGCGTCTATCGCGGTAAACGATTCATTCAGCATAAGAACGGCGAGGTAGATGGTGAGCAGCGGCGAGACCATGGAGATCATCGCCGTGGACTGCGCGCCGATCCGCGCCATTCCGGCGTTGATCATGAATGACGGCACGACCGTCGCGAAAATACCGGTGAGCGCGGCGAGCAGGAGATAGCGTGGCGAAACCGCAAGCTCCGATGGGCTACGCAGGATGAAAAAATGCGCAAGGCTGGCAAGAGAGGTGCCGGTGAGGGCCAGTGCGGTGAACAGAACGCTGCCCACATGGGTGATCATACCGGTGGCCCATAACTGATAGATCGCGAAGGAAAGGGCCGAACCCAGCACGAGCAACGCGCCCAGCGGGACGTTCGAGCCGCCATCCGGAATGTCGGCGATGAAAACCAGGGTCAAACCAGCGTAGCTAACGCCCGCCGCCACCAGATTGCCGGCGGTAATCCGCGCGCCGAAGAATGCCGCGGCAATCAAGATGAGAAAAACCGGATAGGTGAACAAGACAAGCCGCTCAAGGCCCGCCGAAACATGGACCAATCCCTCAAAGTCGAGGATCATCGCCGCGTAGCCGAAGACACCCAGCATGAATATGCGGGCGATCATTGCCGGCTCGACTGGAGCGTTACCGCGGCGGCGCAAGATCAGGGCGTGGATACATATGGCTGCGAAAAACGGCAGGGAAAAAATCATCCGCCAGGTGAGCACAAGCAATGCGTCCGATTTTTCGATATAGGCCAGTTTGACGAAGATGGCCTTGGACGAAAACAGGGCAGTGCCGGCGAGTGCCAGCAGATAACCCATCATGAGCCGCCGCCGATCCATGCCTTATGCTTACAGGAGCCTGGTGCTATCGTCTCGCCGTTCCGGTGCAGGGCAGTCATGTGCACTCCGCTTTCCGCGGCAGCCGCACCTCTGCTAGGCTTGACCGACCAGGAGTACCCAATGGCTGCACTGCCCCTCGTCTTTCGCTCCGCCACCGAATTGGCGCGGTTGCTCAAGGCGCGCAAAATTTCCGCGCGTGAACTGCTCGATCTGTGTCTGGATCAATATGCCAGGCACAATGATACGCTGAATGCGGTGATCGTCACCGACATTGACCGCGCCCGCAGGGCCGCCGCCGCTGCCGACCGGCGGATTAGGGCGGGAAAATCCAGGGGACCGTTTGACGGAGTTCCCATGACCGCCAAGGAGTCCTTTGATTGGACCGGTACCCCTTCGACCTGGGGCGCGCCGTATCTGAAGGACAATATCGCGGCATCCGACGCCGTGGCCTTGAAGCGCCTCACCGATGCGGGGGCGGTAATTTATGGCAAGACCAATGTGCCGCTCATGCTCTCGGATTGGCAGAGCTTCAACGACATTTATGGCACAACCAGCAACCCCTGGGACCCCGCCCGCGCGCCCGGCGGTTCGTCGGGCGGCTCCGCCGTGGCGCTGGCAGCGGGCATGAGTGCTCTCGAAATCGGCTCCGACATCGCGGCGTCCATCCGCAACCCCGCGCACTATTGCGGCGTCTATGGCCACAAGCCCACATGGGGCGTCGTGCCCAATCGCGGTCACTTCCTTCCAGGAATCGTGCATCCGACCGACATATCGGTGGCGGGACCGCTGGCGCGCTCGGCCCGCGACCTTGCAACCGCGATGAAGCTGCTGGCGGGCAGCGATGGCATCGAGACGCGTGGCGTGACCATTGAGCTTCCCTTAGCGAAACAAAGCTCGTTCAAGGAATTCCGGGTGGCCGTCATGCTGAGCGATCCGGTGAGCGATGTCGATCAGCCGGTGCAGGATCTGATTGCCAAACTCGCCAAATTCCTTGAGCGCAAGATTCGTAAGTTTTCCATGACGGCGCGGCCGGAGTTCTCGACGCGTGAAGCAATGGATATTTATATCGCCCTGTTGCGTACAGCCACGAGCCGGCGGCAAACCGATGGGGATTTTGTCGAGAACACCAAGAACGTTGCGGCTTTTGCCGCCGATGACAAAAGCTATTACGCCCAGATGACACGAGCCTACGTCATGCCGCACCGGTCCTGGCTCATGGTCAATGAACGCCGCCATCAGATGCGGCTCCTGTGGGACAAATTTTTTGAGGATTGGGATGTGCTGCTGTGCCCGGCTGCCGCTTCAGCGGCGTTTCCCCATGACCACGAAGGCGAACGGCATGACCGCTTCATTACGGTCAACGGCAGACAAGTTCCGGGTACGGATCAAATATTCTGGGCAGGATATTCAGGCGGTTTTCTGCTACCCTCGACAGTGGCGCCGCTTGGGCTAACTCCCCAGGGCTTGCCGTCCGGCGTTCAAATCATCACCCGGCAATATTGCGATCACACGTCGATCCGATTCGCCGAACTGATCGAGCGCGAATACGCCCGCTTCACCCCGCCGCCGGGATATGCCTGATCGGCAAACGACCTTTGTCGTCGCCCCCGCGAAGCGGGGAGAGGACGGGACCCATCGCACTAGCGATGGGGAGGTGAGGGGCTAGCGGTCGTTTTTGACAGGCTACTCGTGCGTGAACCTGACCCAATCGGAGGGACGAAGTTCTGAAAGCTAATCCGTTGGCCCCTCTCCTACCCCATCATGCTGCACATGACGGGTCCCCTTCCTCTCCCCGCTAACGCGGAGCGAGGACCTTCTCGAAAAACTCAACTTCACGCGCCCAGGTCGCTTCCTCGAACAGAACTTCGTGGCCAAAGCCGGTGACGATAACCAATTCTTTCGGTTCATTGGCCGCGGCAAAGAGGGCCCTGCCGTAATTGACCGGGATGAGCGTGTCATCTTCGCCATGTATCATCAGCAGCGGCGCCGTCACGGCGCCGATGTGATCGAGCGAGCGGAACTGATCTTTCATCAGCAGGCGGACAGGCAGCCACCAGTAAATCGCAGCGGCAATATCGGCCGTCGATGTGTAGGGAGCTTCCAGCGCAACGGCGCCTACGGGTTTTCGCGCGGCAAGCTGGACTGCGACGCCCGTGCCCAGGGATTCGCCCAGCAATGCGATCTGCTCCGGCGCCACGCCCTTTCTCCTCAGCCAATCGTATGAGGTGATGGCATCAGTGAGGAAACCTTTTTCGGAGATATTGCCCGTGCTGCCGCCGAATCCGCGATAGGACACATAGAGCACGCCAAAGCCGTGAGCGGCGTAGTATTGAAATCGTTTCGGCCTGTCGCCGATTTCGCCAGCGTTGCCGTGAAAATAGATGATCGTTGGCCGGCCCGGCTTGGCGGGCACGTACCATGTGACGATTCGTTCACCGTCCGGTGTGTCCAGAAGATTGACCTCCACATCGGACAAACCCACGTCTGCCGGAGTGAGGCCTTTGTCTTCGGGATGATATTGCAGGCCGCGCTGGAGCAGATACATCGCCAGCAAAACGCCGGCATAGGCAAGCAGGCAAATGAATGCCAACTTGCCCAGGGCTGTCATGGTTTTACCAGCCTGGCCGGTGTCGCCGTATTCCGTGTCCAGCACCAGATGGCGAGCAACGCATGCCCGGCTGTCTTCGTGGCGTGAATAACGTTGGGCTGGTGCCAGATGGTGGCTCCGGCTGGCTTCATTTGGAAGTGACCTGCACCGCGCTTCCATTCCGAAGGAGCCGTGAGCGGCCAGTAAAGTTCCGGTGCTGGATGATAGTGATCCTTGTAGTGGTGGTGGGGGCCGAGCATTATGAAGCCCAGCAGGAAATCGTGGCCCGCGAAGAAGCCATGGGGGCCGATGATCTGGCTCCAGCCGTAATTCTCCAGAAAGCCTTCACCCAGCACCTTGTCATTATAGCCCGCCGATTGCCGCCATTGCAGGTGGTCGGCAACCGCTGCAATTGCCGCGGCGAGGTCGGCATCGAGCAGCATGGTTTCGGCGGTGCACTCCGCGAAATGGCGGAGGACAGGCAATTGCGTGATTTCAGGAACGCGGAAATGCGGCGCGTCGAGTGGCTGTTCCGACAGCCTGTCCAAAACTTCGTCCACGCCTTCGGCGGAACGGGCGCGGAGGCCACGAGCAATAGCGCCGACCAGCCACTGGGCACTCTCGAAAAGGGTTTGATTCACGCTGGCCTTCTAGCATCGGCAGGGATGTGCGCTAACAGGTTTTCGCGGCAGCGTTAACCGGACCACCAGCTATGAAATTCCTGGACCGGTGATCTCCTTGAGGAGCTTCCGGTAGATTGCTTCGCCATAGGCCTCGTAATTGTTGGCCGGGATGACGAAGTGGCCCTCGCCGCCCGCCACTTGCTCTTCGAAATAGATATCAAGCGTCGGCCACTCATTGAGAATGGCAAGGGCGTTGATGGTGATGCCAGCCGCCACGACGCGGTCGCGGGCGGCATCGACCGGCGGGCCGATATTGTTGCGCCCATCGGAGGAGACATCGATGACCCGGCGCTCGGCCGGGGGCGCCGCACTAAAGAGGGCTTGTCCATAGACCAGTGCCGTCGAGATCGAAGTGCCGCCCTCGGCCAAACGCCGTGGCATGGCTTTGAGAATATTGCCCACTTCATCGGCATCGGCATCGCCCGCCACGATGGTCCAGGGCAGAACTACCATCTGGTTGCCCTCGTCCGACCATTGCATGACGATGACGGCGATGCGCTGCTGGTAGCCGGCCCGGATCGCCCTTTTTATCTCAGGCCGCAGAAAGGCGCGGCCGAGACCCTCCATTTGCAGGCGAAACTCCACGGCATCGACGCTGAAGGAGCAATCGACGGCGAGAACGAGGGCAAGATCGACGGCCCCATCCTGGGCTTTCCCGGCGGGTTGCGGCAGGAGCAAAGCCAGTGCTAGCGCCAGAACCCCGCCCCAACGCAACAACCATGCCTTGCCCCGCTTCACCATGTGCATAGTCCCCAATGGGTGGCCAAGCTTGGGCCGATCCTATTGCGCAACGGAGCCTTAGGGAAGCGCCTTTGTCCACTTGACCCGGGCGATATAGATGGCCAGATATAGCGCATGAACGACATGAGCTTGCCCACCGCCGCTGGCGCTGCGCCACTGATCGATCCGTTTGGGCGGCATATCACCTATTTGCGGGTGTCCGTCACCGACCGTTGCGATTTCCGCTGTGTCTATTGCATGGCGGAGGACATGACCTTTCTGCCCAAGCGAGACCTCCTGACGCTGGAGGAACTGGACCGGGTGTGCAGCGCCTTCATCGACAAGGGCGTCAGCAAGATCAGGCTCACGGGCGGCGAGCCTCTGGTGCGCAAGGGCATCATGACGTTAGTTGGAAGCCTGGGGCGGCATTTGCGCTCGGGCGCTCTTGAGGAGCTGACGCTCACCACCAATGGCAGCCAGCTGGCGAAGTACGCTGCCGAGCTTGCGGGACATGGCGTGCGCCGCATCAACGTCTCCGCCGACACACTCGATGCCGCCAAGTTCAAAAAGATCACCCGCTGGGGCGAACTTGCCAAGGTGAAGGAAGGTATCCTTGCCGCGCAACATGCAGGTCTTGCGATCAAGATCAATGCGGTGGCGCTGAAGGGCGTAAACGATACGGAAATCCCCGGGATGATCCGCTGGGCCCATGGCGAAGGCATGGACCTGACGCTGATCGAAACCATGCCGCTGGGCGATATCGAGGGCGACCGGACCGACCAGTATCTGCCGCTGTCGGTGGTGCGGGCCAACCTCATGGAGCAGTTCACCCTCGAGGACATACCCTACAAGACCGGGGGTCCGGCGCGCTATGTGAAGGTCAGGGAAACCGGCGGCCGCCTCGGCTTCATCACGCCGCTCACCCATAATTTCTGCGAAAGCTGCAATCGGGTCAGGCGGGACTTGGCGAGGCCGATGGCCCGCAGGTCCTCGGACAGGGGGATGCCACTCTCGGGGGTGTTCGTCGTGCGCTGGTCCTTGGGCAGGATGGACACCACTGCCGACAGGGTCGGGTCGTTCGGATCTTCTTCAGCC
>JBKKDI010000052.1:0-4496 GCA_046708645.1 Aestuariivirga sp. | reverse complement strand
GGGCTGTGTAGCTGGCGTATAGCCCTGCAAGTGCGGGGTACAACGGATCGCGCGCCGCCGGATCTTCCGTGTGGCATGACAGGCACGGCGGTATTCCCTGGTCCGGCAACCCAACCGTGGCCAGACTTTCGCCCATCGCTCGCTGTGGTTCATCGCCAGCGACTGGTTCCTGTTTCGGCGCTGGCCGCTGAGAGGAATAATAATCCGCGAGCCGCCGCATTTCCGCTTCCTCCAGCTCGGTGGCGACGGGCTGCATGATGCCGCTGTGGCGCGTGCCCGCGGCATAGCTCGCAAGCTGCGTGAACAGATAATCGGCGGTTTGAATATCGAGGCGAGGAAAGGCGCCGCTGGCCCGCCCCGCTCCATCAAGGCCGTGGCAGCGCGAACAGGCAGCAAGGCTCGTGCCAACCGGCCCGCCCTGTGCCAATGAGCGGATTGGAACGTCTTGCTGGCGGGGTTCCAGATTCGCCAGCGCCCTGTACTTGCCGGTACTTGTTTGCGGCAAGCGTTGCAGGAACGCGACAACGGCCCAAACCTCATCATCGCGCTGTTGGGCAGCCCAAGCCGGCATGCCGGTGTATTTGAGGCCGTGTTTGACAATCCAGAACAGTTCATTGGCCTTCCAGGTTGGAACGGTTGTGCCGAGGTCCGGCGGCACGGGCAGCATGGCGCGCACGATGGGACTGGCCGGTTGCCCCGGAGCGCCATGACAAGGAGCACAACCGCCCTGGAAGTGTCCCGCGCCCCGTTCGATTAACGCTTGATCTTCAAGGTTCGGTATTTCGATGCCGAGAGCATGGGTGCGGACAGAACTGCGCATCCCAAACTTAAGGATGAGACTGAAGCCGGGCCAATGACCCCGGCTCGCAGCGACGCTGTAGAGACCGGACCAGGCAAACAGGAAACCGCCAATCGCAACGGTCGCGATGAAGAGGGCCAGCCAAATGGCGCCCACCCGCCAGTTTGCCAAAACGGAGTGCCGCAACGGGTGCTTATTTGGTGGCGAACGCCGCACCGGAGCCGATCGTGAACAGCCATCTGGCGAACAGAGCAATAGCCGCGGCAACGTAAATCAACGCGCAGGAACTGACCATCAACAAGCCCGCGAGTTGCTGATCCTCCAGCGCCGTGAGGCCCCAGATATTAGGATGCCCAAATGCCGGATAGAGTATCCGCCGAGAGAAAACATATACTGCACCGAGCAAACAAAAGATTTTTGCCGTTATCAGCAATGCGAATATCCGATGCCATACAGAATGATCCCGAGGGAGTAGAATGGCGCGCCAAAACAATAACGCGGTTCCGAAAAGCGACACTTGCATCAGTCCCTGCAAGACGGCGTTATGATGCACCACAGCGAAGATCGCCGGCATGTGCCAAAACCACAAGGCCATGAACTGCGCGACGGTGACCAATGGCAGTCCCAACACGCCATGTTTCGCCGAACGCAACGCTGCGGCGATCAACACGGCCGCCACGTTCATCACCAGCAAATGCTGCAACATGTGAGCAGCGAACAGATCCCGCGCCATCCCCGGCAAGGGCCAAAAGCACACAACGGCCAGGACAATGGCGCCAGCGATCAACGCGATCGCAGTTCCCGGAATGACCTTTGTTGCCAGCACCTTTCGGAAACTCCGCGCCATCAAATCCGTTACATGAGGTACAAAGTAGTGGCCTTTGGACTTGCAGGCAAACCCGATATTCGGCACCTCAGAACCGATCTCAGGATAGCTCCGTGAAAAACCGCAGCAGCACCATAGGCAAAAGCCGGGCGTCATGTCTCACCAGAGACTCGATTACATCGCGCCTTTGTTGAGTTTCTGACGTTATCAACCCTTGGTGATTGCCGGTTCTTGTTGCCTTGGTAATGCTTTTTCTTATTGCCCGTGAACGACGAACTCCTGCGTTGGGCTCAGAAGCTCGATGGAACCCCACGGTTTCTCCGGCGTTGGTCCTTTTGACATGGCGGAGATTAAACGATGACCGTTTCCCAACAACGCCTGTTATGCCGCATGTTGGGCTTTATTCTTCTCCTCATCGGAGCGGTTTTCAGCATCGCCGGCGTCTGGCTCGTCACACTTGGCGGTTCGTTGTACTATGTCCTGGCTGGCTTCGCGCTCATTGCCTCGGGCGTTTTTTCCTTCATGCGAAACGCCATAGCACTGTGGCTTTACGCCGTGATCATCGTTGCCAGCCTGGTTTGGGCGTTGTGGGAAGTGGGTCTGGACTGGTGGCAGCTGGCGCCGCGCGGCGGCCTGATCGTTTTGATCGGCGTCATCCTGGCGTTACCCGCAGTCGTTCGCTCCTACTATCTGAAAAATTTCCGAAACGGAGCATGGGTGGCGCTTGGCTTTGCGCTTTTCGCGTCGCTGGGCGTTGGCGGGCTGGCCATGACAATTGCCACTCACGATATCGCCGGCATGCTCCCCGGCCCCACTATGGCTGGGGAAACAATTGAAACCACCGGGGTACCTCCCGGCGAATGGCATGCTTATGGACGGACAACCCATGGCCGCCGCTATTCACCCCTTGAGCAGATCACGCCGGGAAACGTTAAAAATCTGGAGGTTGCCTGGCATTACCATACGGGCGATGTCCGTGGGTCGGAGGACCCGGGCGAGACGACTTACGAGGTGACCCCCTTAATGGTCGGCGATACGGTTTACCTGTGCACGCCACATCAATTCGTAATCGCACTCGATGCGGAGACGGGCGTTGAAAAATGGAAATTCGATCCGAAGATAAAGCAGCCCCCAGCCAGTGATACCCAGCATCTGACCTGCCGGGGCGTATCTTATCATGACGGAGCCCCGCAAACCGTTACGGCCGGCTCGCCGGATTGCGTCCGGCGGTTGTTTCTGCCCACCGTTGATGCGCGCCTCATCGCGCTTTCAGCTGCCACCGGTGCAATCTGTCCCGGCTTCGGCGGCGAGGACGGAACGGTGGACCTTTGGCAGAACATGCCCAATGTGCTGGCCGGATCATACTATTCCACTTCGCCGCCGGTGCTGACGCGGAACCTCATCGTGGTCGGCGGCGCGGTTAACGACAATGTCTCAACTACTGAACCATCGGGGGTTATTCGCGCCTTCGATATCAACACCGGCGCGCTCGTCTGGAACTGGGACAGCGGCAATCCCGAAAGCACGGCACCGCTGCCGCCGGGAGAAACCTATACGGCAAACTCGCCAAACAGCTGGAGCGTGTCCAGCTACGATCCGGAGCTTGATCTGATCTATGCGCCGATGGGCAATTCGCCGCCCGACCAGTTCGGCGGAACCCGAAGCAAAAATGTGGAAACTTATTCCGCCGCCGTAGTGGCTTTGCGCGCGGCAACCGGCAACGTTGCGTGGGTGTTCCAGACGGTGCATCACGATCTCTGGGATATGGATGTGCCGGCCCAGCCTAGCGTCATCGACCTGAATATGGGGGGCACACGGGTGCCGGCACTGGTGGTGCCGACGAAACAGGGCGATATCTACGTTCTCGACCGGCGCACCGGCGAGCCGGTTCTCCCGGTGACAGAAGCGACCGCACCCCAGGGCGCGGTTGAAGGCGATTTCGTAACGGCGACCCAGCCCCGGTCGGCCTTGTCATTCGAGCCCGCTCCGTTGACCGAAGCATCCATGTGGGGAATCACGCCGTTCGACCAGCTTTTTTGTCGTATCAAATTTCGCTCGCTGCGTTACGAAGGCCGCTACACCCCACCTTCGACGCAAGGAACGATCGTCTATCCCGGCAATTTCGGCACGTTCAATTGGGGCGCAGTCGCCGTCGATCCCGAACGTCAGATCCTTTTCTCTATGCCAGTCTATCTCGCCTTCACGGTAAAGCTTATTCCGCGCCAGAACGATACCGAGCGCCTGGTCAGCAAGGAAGGCGAACCGGCCTTCAACGAAAACTTCGGCTCGCCCTATGCCGCGCAGATGGGTCCATTCTATTCGCCACTTGGATTGCCGTGTCAGGCTCCGCCCTGGGGTTTTGTCGCGGGCGCCGATCTGACCACAGGCAAAACCGCCTACAAGCATGTGAACGGTACGGTGCGCGACCTGTCGCCCATTCCGCTACCTTTCGAAATGGGTGTGCCGGGTATCGGCGGTCCCATCGTCACCAAGGGGGGCGTGGCGTTCCTCAGCGGCACACTCGATTATTTTCTCCGCGCCTATGATGTGACGACGGGTGAAAAACTCTGGGAGGACCGGCTGCCCGCCGGCGGTCAAGCCACACCGATGTCTTATTGGTCGGAAAAAAGCCAGCGCCAGTTCGTCATCGTCGTTGCGGGAGGCCACGGCTCCACCGGCACCAAGGCGGGGGATTCAATCATTGCCTATGCCTTGCCAAAGAATTGAGCGTAAGCTGGAGATACGCAGTTGGGCAAGAATCCCTACGACGTTCTGGGCGTCAATCATAATAGTCGGCCAGATTGGCCGCGTTCCGCGAATCCGTTCACACGCCTAGGAGAGGGGCACCCATACGTTTGGATTGTTCAGTTC
>JBKKDI010000051.1:0-19891 GCA_046708645.1 Aestuariivirga sp. | reverse complement strand
CGAACCGGAAGCCGAAATCGCCGCGCCGGCCAGCTGGGCTACCATGCCCTTTGAATATTCAGGACTGCGTGGAGCCCGGCTCCGGCACTCCCCTCCATTTTTTCGTCCGCCCCCACATCCGCCACCCGATGCCGCGGAGCCATTGCACCTTTGCCTTTGATTTGGCATACACGCGGCCACATTCCGGGGCAGGGGCTTCGGGCAATCAACGAACAAGGGTTTACCATGACTTCTACGCTCTGGCTGATCGTGCTCGCGGGCGCGCTCTCCATCGTCTACGGCATCGTCACGACGCGGGGGCTTCTCGCTGCCGATGCCGGCACCGCCCGTATGCAGGAAATTTCCGCAGCCGTGCGCGAAGGCGCCCAAGCCTATCTCAAGCGCCAATACGCCACCATCGCCGTCGTCGGCGTGGTGATCTTCGCGATCGCCTTGTGGCTGCTCGGTATTTATTCGGCCATTGGCTTCGCCATCGGCGCCATTCTGTCGGGTTCTGCGGGTTTCATCGGCATGAACGTGTCGGTCAGAGCCAATGTGCGCGTGGCCCAGGCTGCCACCAAATCCCTGGCGGGGGGCCTCGATCTCGCTTTCAAGGCGGGTGCCGTCACAGGTCTTCTCGTCGCTGGCTTAGGCTTGCTCGGCGTCACCCTCTATTTTGGCTTCCTTACTGGCACCCAGGGCCTTGCACCTACCGACCGCGCCGTGATCGATTCACTCGTGGCGCTGTCGTTCGGCGCCTCGCTCATCTCGATTTTCGCCCGCTTGGGCGGTGGCATCTTCACCAAGGGGGCGGATGTCGGCGGTGACATGGTGGGCAAGGTCGAAGCGGGAATTCCCGAAGACGATCCGCGCAATCCCGCCACCATCGCCGATAACGTCGGCGACAATGTCGGCGATTGCGCCGGCATGGCGGCCGACCTGTTTGAGACCTATGTGGTGACGACGGTTGCTACCATGGTGCTGGCGGCCATCGTGCTTCCCGATGCCATGAAACTCGCCGGCATGGTTCTGCCGCTGGCCATCGGCGGCGCCTGCGTCATCACCTCGATCATCGGCACCTATTTCGTGAAACTTGGTCCATCCAACAACATCATGGGAGCGCTCTATAAAGGCATCATAGCCACCGGCGTTCTCTCGCTCGTAGCACTCTTCCCCGTGATGAGCATGGTCTTCGGCGGCATGTCGGTCGATCTCGGCGGCTTCACGCCCATAGACCTGTTCTGGTGCGGCCTGACGGGCCTCGTCATCACCGGCCTCATCATCTGGATCACCGAATATTATACCGGCACCGGCAAGCGCCCGGTGAACTCGATTGCCGAAGCCTCGATCACCGGCCACGGCACCAACGTCATCCAGGGCCTCGCGGTGTCGCTTGAATCGACGGCACTTCCGGCGCTCGTCATTATCGGCGGCATCATCGTCACCTTCAACCTCGCTGGCCTCTTCGGCATAGCGGTGGCGGTCACGACAATGTTGGCGCTGGCCGGCATGGTCGTCGCACTCGATGCCTTCGGCCCCGTCACCGACAATGCCGGCGGCATTGCCGAAATGGCGGGCCTTCCCAAGGAAGTACGCCACAACACCGACGCGCTCGACGCCGTAGGCAACACCACCAAGGCCGTCACCAAGGGCTATGCCATCGGCTCGGCCGGCCTTGGTGCGCTCGTTCTGTTTGCAGCCTATACGGAGGATCTCAAGTTCTTCGCCGCCACGGCACAGCCTGGAAGCTTCTTCGAGGGCGTCAACGTCACCTTCGATCTGTCCAACCCCTACGTCGTCGTCGGCCTGTTGTTCGGCGGCCTCTTGCCCTATCTCTTCGGCGGCATGTCAATGACCGCGGTGGGCCGCGCGGCTCAGTCGGTGGTCGTTGAAGTGCGCCGCCAATTCAAGGAAAAGCCCGGCATCATGCAGGGCACCGAGAAGCCCGACTATGCCCGTGCCGTGGACCTGCTCACCAAAGCCGCCATCAAGGAGATGATCGTCCCTTCGATGCTGCCGGTGTTTTCGCCCATCGTCGTATTCGTGGCCATCAACTGGATCGCCGGAAAGGAAGCGGGTTTCGCAGCTTTGGGCGCAATGCTCATGGGTGTGATCGTCACCGGCCTGTTCGTCGCCATCTCGATGACCGCGGGCGGCGGCGCCTGGGACAACGCCAAGAAAAGCTTCGAGGACGGCTTCGTCGATTCGAAAGGCGTCAAGCACCTGAAGGGTTCGGACGCCCACAAGGCAAGCGTCACCGGCGACACGGTGGGCGACCCCTACAAGGACACGGCAGGCCCCGCCGTGAACCCGATGATCAAGATCACCAACATCGTGGCGTTACTGTTGCTGGCGGTCCTGGCGCATTGAACTTAAGATTGCATCCGCGAGGCATCATCTTCGCGGATTCTTTCATTCGCGCGGGCCTTCAGGCTCGCCATTTCCGCCGCCGCTTGAGCTAATTCATCAAATCTTCCGCCCAAGATTGCTGCCTCCAGGTCCGGCGTTGGAGTTGAGCAGCCCGCGGAAAATATTCTTGAGAATACCGAGGTCTTCTCCGACAACCGGCGTCTTGCGCGTGTTGACGTCGATGATGCGGCCATCCTCAAGGCCATATTGTGAGAAACTCTGAACCTGATCGTTCTGATCGAATCTGACCGCAATGACTTCGCGGCTGGTTTCCTTGGGCAACAGGAAGGCCCGTCCTTTGGTGGTGCTGGTGATATAATAATAACTGTCGCCCTGGAAGTTGACGCTGGCTGTGGTTGAGGGTGAACCAAGTATCCCTTCGACTTCCGATTTCGCCATGCCGTTGCTGATCTGGGCGAAGGCGCCGGGCTTGGCCACATAACCGCGATGCTCGACGCTGGGTGAGCAGCCCGCTAAAAAGGCTGCGCAGCAAAGGGCGGCAAGAACTCTGGTTCCAAAAAACATGACCATGACCGGCAAACAATTCCCCATGTCAAACGGCGCCGTGTACGTCTTTTGCCCGAGACAGGGCACTGCGGCAAGCCAATGATCCTCAAACGCTTTTTCACCAAGTCTCGAGCGCCTGAACGTCGTGTTTATGAGGCAATTGTGGCTGCGGCACGGCATCCCGTGCCCTATGCCCGGTGGGGCGTGGCCGATGATGTCGACGGGCGTTTCGACATGATTGCCCTTCACATGTTTCTGACGCTTGACCGGCTAAAGGGCGGCCACGCCCAGTTCCGCCAACGCCTGGTCGATGAATTTTTCGCCGACATGGATCGTTCGTTGCGCGAAATGGGGGTAGGCGACATTTCGGTGGGCAAGAAGGCGCGCAAGATGGCCGAAGTTTTCTATGGCCGGGTCGCCGCCTATGATGCGGGGTTGGGGGGTGGCAACGAGGCGCTGACGGCGGCGCTGGCGCGCAATTTCTTTCCCGGAGACAACGGGGATGCTGCCGCCGCCAAACTTGCGGATTATGCCATCGCCGTTCGCACGCGACTGGCCGGTTTAGCTGCCGATCATCTGGCGGCCGGCGAAATCGATTTTCCCGAGCCGCAACCATGACCGAAGTCATACCGGAGTTCTCCCGACCCCTTGCCGTGGACCGCGTGCCGCGCGGGGGTTGTGACGAAAAAATTGTCGCCGATCCCCAGGAATGCAAGGCGCTCGCGGCCCGTCTTGCGGTACCTGCGGTTCACGCCCTCAGCGCCGAGTTGCGGGCGACGCCCTGGCGCGGAGGCGGTGTGAAGCTCGAGGGCAAGCTCGTGGCCGATATCGAACAGATCTCGGTCGTGAGCCTCGAGGCTTTCCGCCAGCATGTTGAATCTCCAGTGCTGCGTTATTTCATGTCCGCGGCAGCGGCCGCTCAGGATACCGACGCCGATATAGACCCCATCAAAAATGGTCAGGTGGATCTTGGCGAGGTGGTGGCCGAAACGCTCGCCCTTGAACTCGACCCCTATCCCCGCCACCCTGACGAAGCCTTCGATGAAGCGGTCTGGACGGAAGCGCCATCACCTGCCAAGGCCTCGCCTTTTGCCGGCCTGGCGCAGCTCAAGCCCAAATGAGTCAAGGGCTGATGTTGATTTTTTGAAATCGACTTTCGAGGAGGTTTCACCTATGGGAACCTGTGGTTCGGCGGACCATCGGTGCTCGTGGGCCAAGCATCCGGATAGAGGGGCATTGAAGCAACAACGCATCATAGCGCTTGACGCAATGGGGGGCGACTTGGGCCCCGACATGGTCGTGCCCGGCGCCAACCTATCGGCCGTTCGCCACCCTGAGGCGCGCTTCCTGCTGTTTGGCGATGGCCCGCGCCTTGCGGCCCTCCTCGAACGCCACCACCCACTCCGGGACCGAAGCGAAATCCGCCATACGGATGTGTCGATCGCGATGGACGCCAAGCCCAGCCAGGCGCTGCGCCAGGGCCGGGGCAAGAGCAGCATGTGGCAAGCCATCGACGCCGTCCGCAAGGGCGAGGCGGAAGCCGCCGTTTCAGCAGGCAACACCGGCGCTCTCATGGCCATGGCCCGCTTCATTCTCAAGACTCTGCCTGGCATTTCGCGTCCGGCCATGGCCGCTATCTGGCCCACGCTCCGCAACGAAAGCATCGTCCTCGACGTCGGCGCCACCATCGGCGCCGATGCACACCAGCTCGTGGAGTTCGCCATCATGGGCGAGGCCATGGCCCGCTCCTTGTTCGGCGTCGAAAAACCAAGCGTTGGGCTGCTCAACATCGGGGTCGAGGAAATGAAGGGCGTGGAGCAGGTGAAGGAAGCAGCACGGCTTCTGCGCGAGCTTCGGCTGCCACTGGAGTATGCGGGTTTCGTCGAAGGTGATGACATCGCCAGAGGCACGGTGGATGTCGTTGTAACCGAGGGGTTTACCGGCAACATCGCCCTCAAGACAGCGGAAGGAACTGCCAAGCAGCTGAGCGCCTACCTCAAGCTGGCGCTGGCGCGGACGGTGTTCTCAAAAATGGGAGCTCTTCTTGCCTCCGGCGCCTTTGCCGACCTCCGTGACCGGATGGACCCCCGCAAGCACAATGGCGGCGTTTTTTTGGGGTTAAATGGCGTGGTGGTGAAAAGCCACGGCGGCACCGATGCCCTGGGCTTTGCCACCGCCATCGATGTCGCCATTGAAATGGTCCGAAACGATCTCGTCAACAAGATCAAAACGGACATGGTAGGGATTGGTCATCCGGGCTTGCCGCCGGAGCCCGCCGCCGTTCAGGATCGGGTGGAATGACAGGAGTTCAGTAACAGTCCATGCGCCGCAGCCTGATCATGGGTGTCGGTTCGGCGTTGCCCCAGCGGGTGATGACCAATGACGATATTAGCAAGATCGTCGACACCAGCGATGCCTGGATTGTCGAACGGACCGGCATACGTTCGCGCCATATTGCCTCGGACACTGAAACAACCGGCACGCTTGGCACCGAGGCTGCTCGCCGCGCCCTTGCCGATGCGAAGCTCACCGCCGCCGACGTTGATCTGATCATCGTGGCGACATCGACGCCGGACCGGACATTTCCGGCCACCGCTACGCAGGTGCAAGCAGCCCTCGGTATCACCCGCGGTGCGGCTTTCGATTTGCAGGCAGTGTGTTCCGGTTTCGTTTATGGCCTGACGACAGCGGACGCGCTGCTCCGCTGTCACCAGTCGGAATGCGCGCTCGTCATCGGTTCGGAGACCTTCTCGCGAATCCTCAACTGGAGCGACCGCGCCACCTGCGTGCTTTTCGGAGACGGCGCAGGTGCCGCGGTTCTTAAAGCAGGCGAAGGCAAGGGCACCATGGCGGATAGGGGCATTCTCGCCTCGCACATCCGCTCCGACGGGCGCTACGCCGACAAACTCTATGTCGATGGCGGCCCCTCGACGACCAAGACGGTGGGCTATCTGCGCATGGAAGGCCGCGACGTATTCAAGCACGCCGTCATCAATATTGCGTCGATCATGGAGGAAACCATCGCGGGCGCTGGCCTTAGGCCCTCCGACATCGACTGGTTCGTTCCCCATCAGGCGAACCGCCGCATACTTGAGGGAACCGCGAAGAAGCTCGGCATACCGGAAGGCAAGATCGTCATCACCCTCGACCGGCACGGCAACACCTCCGCCGCCTCGATTCCGCTCGCTCTCGATGTCGCCGTGAAGGATGGGCGAATCAAGCGTGGCGATCTCGTGCTCATGGAAGCCATGGGTGGCGGTTTCACCTGGGGCGCGGTTTTGGTCCGATACTGAACAAAGCGTCTAAGCCCTTGAGTTCCCGTTAGTTTATATTGACCTGGTGAGGTTGTCGGCATAGGCTTCGGAAAAAATTCGAGGGGGAGCTAAAGGATGACTGGCAAAACGCTGACCCGCGCCGACCTCAGTGAAGCTGTGCACCGTCAGATCGGCCTGTCGCGAAGCGAATCCGCCGATCTGGTCAAATCCGTTCTGGATCTTATTTCCGATACCCTCGTTGATGGCCAGCCCGTGAAGCTGTCATCGTTCGGCACATTCATGGTGCGTTCGAAAAACGGCCGCGTTGGCCGCAATCCCAAGACCGGCGAGGAGGTTCCCATTACACCTCGCCGGGTGCTGGTGTTCCGTCCAAGCCAGGTGATGAAGAACGTGATCAACGGGCTCGAACCTGGGCCCGGCGACGAGTGATCGGCGCGTAACCGGCGTAATCCTATCCTTTTGCACGAGATTGCCATGGACAAGGCCCCCGACGCCTTCAGAACCATCAGCGAAGCTGCCGAGGAATTGAATGTTCCCCAGCATGTCCTCCGATTCTGGGAAACCCGTTTCGCCCAGATCAAACCGATGAAGCGCGCCGGCGGCAGGCGCTACTACCGGCCTGGCGATGTCGAGCTTTTGAAAGGCATCCGCGGCCTTCTCTACACCGAAGGCTACACCATCCGCGGTGTTCAGAAGATACTCAAGGAAGACGGCGCCGCCTATGTTTGTGGCGTCGCCCGCGGCGAGATCGTGCCCCGCCACCACGAAGCCGACGGTGTGCCCAGACCCGGGACCGCCAAGGCGGCGCCCCGAATCAGCCGGGCACCAGAGCCGGGAAAAGCCCCCCTGGCCCGTCCCGGCGGCGCCTTGAGCGATACGGTAAAGATCGTTCACCGCCTGTCCGACAGCCACATCGACAAACTTAAATCCGCCCTCCGCGATCTGGGCGACGCCCGCAAGCTGCTGGATCCCAGCGCCCGTTGAACCGGCCGCAACACAAATTAAGGTGCGGGATCCCAAGCGGATGTCTCATCATGACCGGGCTTGACCCGGTCATCTTCTCAGACCGCCTCAAAAGATGCCCGCATCAAGTGCGGGCATGATGAGGGGTTGGGACTGTTGCGCAAAAAACTTATAGAACTGCGGAACATTATTTTCTGAAAGGCTGCGATTCAATGCCGCTGTGGCGGATGATTCTGACTGCGATCAACGTCGTTGGCGTCCGCTTCGCCGGTGCCGGCATCGGCTTGCTGAGCCAGATTGTGTTGGCCCGGCTTCTGCCGCAAGCCGATGTGGGCGTGATCTTCCTGGGAATGAGCGCGGCAGCCATCCTCAGCCAGGTGGTGACGGTCGGCTATCCGCCGCTCGCCATGACCTGCCTGCCGCGTTACTACGCCCTGGGGCGGAAAAATCTTGTCCGCGCTTTTCATGCGGCCTTCTGGCGCGACAGTTTGGTCATCATCGCAGTCGTGGCCGCGCTCACCGCGATTGCAGTGCTCGCCACGCCGCTCGATCCAGCCCTAAAAACCGCGATCATCTTTGGATGCTTTTCCGCACCCGCTTCCTCCCTCATCCGCATCAACAGCGCCACCGCCAATTCGCTCCGGCGGTTTTCCCTTTCCTATGTGCCTGACTTTCTTTACCGGCCGGGGTTGCTGCTTGCCTATCTGCTGCTGGCCTGGTGGCTGGGATTTGGCCTAAGCGTAACCAGCGTCTTGTGGGCCTTTATCATCGCCAACAGCATCGTGGCGTTGGGCCAGGCTTGGCTCATGGGGAGGGAAGGGGCAATCCCGCCGCCGTTCCGCAGTGTTCGCCGTAATCTGGCGCCGCTGCTGCGTGGGCGCGCGGGCTCGCTGGTGATTGTGGCCGCCGTTTCGACGTCCTTCGCCGACCTTGTCAACATGATCGGCGGCTTGTTCCTGCCGCCTGACGATGTGGCGGTGCTCGGCGTCTGCATCAGGCTTGCGGCTTTGGTGGGATTTATCACTCAGGCGACGCAAAACTTCATCCTGCCCAACCTTGCCGCGGCCTTGACGCGCGGCACGCGGGAGGAAGTGCACTCACTCCTCCTGCGGATCAATGTCCTGGCGCTGGGCGCCATGACGGCCTGCATTGCGGGGGCGATACTGGCTGGCCCCCTCGTTCTCCGGATTTTCGGCCAGCAGTATGAGGTGGGGCACTGGCCGCTGGTCCTGTTCATGGTGAGCCAGGGTTTCCGCGCAGCGAGCGGCATGAATCAGCATCTTCTCTCGATTGACGGCCATCAGGCGAAGACCGCCAGCTCTTGCGCGTTTGCCGTGGGAGCGCTGGCGCTGGCCGCCGCATTTCTCACTCCGCGCTATGGCGTCATGGGAATGGCCATCGCTGTGATTATCGCCGATGCAATCTGGGCCGCGATGCTGGCCTTTCAAGCGCAGCATTATACCGGACGCCGCGGCGACATCGTGGCCCTGTTGCGAGACTCGTCTCACGGCAGATTTATATAAGGTGGTCGGAGCGCGGGGATTCGAACCCCGGACCCCTACCCCCCCAGAGTAGTGCGCTACCGGGCTGCGCTACGCTCCGCCACGGGCAGCCTCTAGCATTGTCCCCAACAAATCGAAAGCCCCGATATTCTGTCATCCCGGCGGAAGCCGGGACCCACCGCTCAACCAGTTTGAATTTCACTTGTTTAGAGCGGTTGGGCGGCAACATGGTTCCCGGCCTTTGCCGGGATGACGGAAAAAGAGAGCGTCTCAATTTTTTGAGAAGGATTACCCTGCGACCGGGCTATATACGCCGTCGATGCAGCGAACAGTCCCCACATCACTCCCAGCAACCAATAAAAGTGACGCCAGTGATCGGTGTCGATCTGCACTCCTTGCAGGATCGTGGCAAACACCGGGCAGAACACCACGATGGCGAAACTCTGCCATGGCGTGCGCATGAGCATGGTTTTGAATCCGGCAACGACCGTGCTGACAATCAGGACCAGATAGCTGATGCCGCCGAGCCAGCCGTAGGATGCGAAAGCATTGAGGAACACATTGTGGGGATCCTGGCCGAGGTACTTGCCAAACTGGCCGGGCCCGAAACCCAACGGCAGCTCGAGAAGATAGGGGATTGAATTTGCCTGAACGCCAAAGCGCCCCCGCTCGCCTGAATCATAGTCCTTAGCGAAGGTCAAGCGGTCGAGAAACAGGTCGCGGACCGACTCAATGGAAAGGAGGCAAATGATCAAAGTGGCGAGGGCGGCCATGCCGGCGATCGACAGAAAGATGATTCGCCCCCGCAAACCCGCCGATGGTGTGAGCACGAATGTAAAGACGACTGTCAAAATGGCGGCCACGGAGAAACTGATCCATGCGCCGCGCGAGAATGCGAGAAACAAAGCCGCCAAGACAAGGATCAGTGCGGCCAGCCTGATGAAACGATGGTGGCGATTTCCCAGCATGAAGCCCTGCATCAGCAACACGGCAGGAAAAATCAGATAGGTTGAAAGCACATTCGGATCCTTGAAGGCGCCCTGGGCCCGCTCGATGGGCGCAAGAACCGGTCCTAACCCTGCCACGTTGAAATAGCCGATCAGGCCGATGACGGAGGCGATGACCGCGCCGACCAGATAGCCGTTGGTGAACACCGCCAAACGCCCGAGGGGATCGGGTGTTACATAAAACGCAAAGAATACGGCCGAGACAGCCATGTAGGCTGAGGTGATGACGAACATCCCGGTCTCTTCTTCCCCTGGGACCCCGAGAAAACTCAGGAAGCCGCCGAAATTGTAAAGGAGCAGATAGAGAATCATCGGGACCACCGCCAACGAAACCTTCAGGCCCGATACCGCGAACAGAACCAGCGCCACCAAGAACAGCAGGTCGCAGGGTGCCGGCTCGATGGAGACGAAAAAGCTCGACGCCATCATTAACCACACAGACGCCGCCTGTACCTGTTCGAGGGACAAGCCGAGCAGCCGGACCGGTGGCGGACGATAGGGGAGAGCCTCGGACGTCAATAGGCCCCCTCCGCTTTCAACAGGGCGAACGGCGTCTTCCACAGAATGTTGACATCGAAGGCCAGGGACCAATTCTCGATGTAGTAAAGATCGTGTTCGACTCGCCGCTGCAGTTTTTCGGTGGTGTCGGTTTCGCCCCGCCAGCCGTTGATCTGGGCCCACCCGGTGATGCCGGGCTTCACCCGGTGCCGGGCGAAATATCCGTCGACGACATCGTTATAAAGTTGGTCGGCAGCCTTGGCCTTGGTCGCGTGGGGCCGCGGTCCCACCAGGGCCAATTCGCCTCGCAGCACATTGAACAACTGCGGCAGTTCATCGAGGCTGGTCTTGCGGATAAATCGGCCAACGCGGGTGACGCGGGCGTCGCCCTTGCTGACAAGCTTGACCGCATCGGCATCGCTCAACTCGTGATACATCGAGCGGAACTTGAACACTTCGATGAGCTCGTTGTTGAAGCCGTAGCGCTTCTGCTTGAACAGAGCCGGGCCTTTGCTCTCAAACTTGACGGCAAGTGCGATGACCAGCATCACCGGGGAGAGCAAGGCGACGGCAAAGGCTGCAATGATCTTGTCTTCCAGCATCTTGAGAAGGCGGTCCCAATCGCCCAACGGTTTGTCGAAGACATCGAGAAACGGCACATTGCCGATGTAGGAATAGGCCCGCAGCCGGTAGTGTAGCTTTTGTGTATAGGCGCTGAGACGGATATCCACCGGAAGCACCCACAGCTTTTTGAGAATCTGCAAGAGACGCTCTTCGGCGGCGAGCGGCAAGGTGACGATGAGGATATCGATGCGGGCACGCCGGACGAAGTCGATGAGCTCACCGACATTGCCAAGCTTGCGCAGATTAAGGACGGTAGGCGGTGAGCGCTGATCGTCGCGATCGTCGAAGATTCCGACCACCGAAACATCGGATTTATGCGAGGCTTCGAGTGCCGCTATGAGGCTTGCCGCTGGAGCACCACCGCCAACCAGCACGGCGTGACGGTCGAGCTGGCCGTTGCGGTTCCAGAAGCGTACCAGCCCGGCGGTTCCCACACGCAACGCGATAAGCGCCGAAAGGCCGCCCAAGTACCACAGGCTGAGCCAGGTGCGGGAATAGCTGTGCCCCGCCTTGTTGAGAAAAATTGCGATGGCGATCGCGGCAAAAATCAGCGTCCACGCGGTAGCGAGCCGGGTGGCTTCTTGCGATGGCCGAAGCAGCGCCCGTATGGAATATAAACCAAGGACATGGGCCACGGCTGGGAAGGCAAGCGCGGTTGCGACAATCAATAGGGCATAGTGACTGTCAACGCCGAGCGGAGAAAGACTGGGGTTCGCGCTGGCGATCACCAGGCCGAGTACCCCAGCAACAAAACCTTCGGCAATGCATACCAGGCTGGAAATCACTTTCGCGGGCACATGGGGTGCAAGCGTCAGTGTACCGATGGTTCTCGCCCGCAGGCCTTCCATGGGGGCGCTGGCGGACGGCGCCAGCTGCTCCAGAATGCCCGCATCAATGACCCGATTGATCTTGTCCGGATTCATGCGCATGGGTCGTGGTGTTCCGTTGCGAGACGAAGGAAACTTTCTGAGACCACAGGAGCAAACCCCGAGCCTTGCCGGAAGGTTACGAATGTGTTGACGAAACAGAGTTAAAACGGCGTAAACGTAATGCCTCGCGGTGGATCAATTCGCCAGGACTTGCCGGTAGAAAGCGAGAACTCCGTGCACCATTGCGTTCACCGTAAATTTCCGGCGGATGGCTTCGCGGGCTGCGAGGGCGCGTTGCGCCACTCCGGCAGGATCAGCCGATAGGAAATCGAGGCGCGCGGCGAGGGCGCCAACATCGCCTGGAGGCACCAGGAGGCCCTCTTCCAGAATCTCAGGAATGCCGCCTACGCCGCTGGCAATCAAGGGTTTTCCGGCCGCACACGCTTCCAGCACCACATAGGGAAAGCTCTCGGCCCGGGATGGGATCACCACAAGACGGCCACGCCGAAAGGCTTCCGTCGCCGCCATGCGGCCGGGGAAAGTGACCCTGTCGGCAAGCCCGAGCGTTTTCACCCGGGCCTTGAATTGCTCCACATCGGGACCGTCTCCGGCAAGAATAGCGGTCGTTCGGCGTTTCCTGTTGCATTGAGCCAGCGCGTCGATCAGCACGTCCACGCCCTTGAGCCAGCGCATGTCGCCCACAAACACGATGTCCGCGGCATCGGGTCTGGCGCGGCTCTCAACGAATTCCTCCGGCCACAGACCATTATATACGATGGCATTGGGCTTGCCGCCGCGGCCGATTTTGGACTGGTATACGTCGTGCTCGTAGCGGCATACGAAAATCATGCCCGAACCCAGGCCCGCCAGGAGCCGTTCCGCGCCGAGGAAAACAGCCCCCGCCGGCGTGTTCCACTTGTAGTGGAGGCTGCCGCCGTGAGGGGTATAGACGGACGCGATGCCAAGCCTCCGCGCAGCAAGCCTTCCATAGAGGCCACCCTTGGCGCCATGGCAATGAATGATGTCGGGCCGGATAGCGCGCGCGTGCTGAACCATCGCGCGGGCGCCCGACAAATCGCCCAGACCGGGAAGCCTCAAGATGGCGATGCGTTTAATGCCCAGTCCGCAGTACGGCTCGGCCTCCTTCAGCAGCTGATCCGCTGTTTCGCCGCCTGTCAGTGAATCACACAGGATTCCGGCCTCGTGGCCTTGCATCTGCTGGCCCTTTGCCAGGTCGCGCACATGCCGGAAGAGGCCGCCGACCGGGGTGCGGAAGACGTGGAGAATGCGCATCGCCCGCTCAGAACCAGCGTTCGCGCACGTAAATGATATCGCCCGGATAGACCTGCGTGGTGACAGGCACCTTATGCGTGTCGGTACCCGCTGCATTCTTGCGCGTGATAAGCACACGGTCCTGATCGGCGCGGGAGGTATAGCCGCCGGCGATGGCGATGGCGTTCTGCACGGTAATGCCGGGTTGGTAGGCAAAGCTTCCCGATGTCGTGACCTCGCCCAGTATGTAGAAGGGGCGTAAGGTCGCGACCTGTGCTGAAACTTGCGGAGAGCGCAGGTAGCCGTTGCGGAGGCGGGCCGAGATGAGCTTCTCGATTTGTGCGGTGGTCATTCCGGCTACCGGAATCGTCTGAATAAAGGGCATGGAAATGTTGCCGGAGCCATCGACCAGATAGTCGGCGGTGAGATCGGCTTCGCCCGCGACGCGAATCGTCAGCCGGTCTCCCGCGCCCACGCGGTAGCCTATGCCATATTCATAAGCGGCGGCCTTGCCCTGGGTCCCATAGGGATCGACAGCGCCGTGGGTGCTGCGGACCGGAAGCTCCGACACGCTCGAGACGGCATCGCTGCCCTCGGCCAGGGTGCCGTCTGCCATGACACCCCTCCCGCCCGGCGGCGCCGAAGGGTCTTGCTGCTCCCATGTCCGGGAGCAACCGGCCAATGGCAGAATGACAAGCGGCAAAACGAGAAAACGCATACGCAAGGGGTGAATTTCCAAATTTCAAATGTCCGGTCCCGTCATGGCCCGTCATTCCCACGATATGCAGTCATGGTTAGCAATGGCTTAAGCGCTGGCGAATGCCGTTAAGGAATTGGTTACCATAACCAAGCCATTTTAGCGCCGAACGGCCCATGAGCACATCGCCAGATATCAACGCCGGTCCAGTGTTGCCGGCCATCAGCGTTCGCGAGGTTTTGCGCGGCGTGGGGCGCCGCAAGTTCATGATTGCCTCGCTTACCGTTTGCGCATTTCTCGGTGGGTTTGCCGCCGCCAACTTTCTGAAGCCCATCTACTCCACCGAAGCGCAACTCCTCGTCGACAATCTCGAAACACGCTTCGACCGCATGCAGATCCTCGAAAATCAGACAGTCCCCACCGTCGACGATCGCATTGTCGCAAGTCAGATGGCGGTCCTCAAATCGGAGGATATGGGCCGCCGGGTGATCGCGGCGCTCTCGCTCCAGGACAATCCGGAGTTCAACGCCAAGCTCCGTGGCATGAGTGTGCTAAAAAAAATCAAGGTCGCCCTGGGCTTCGGTGACGATCCCCGGCTCATGACCCCGGAACAACTCGCACTGGCAAGCTATCTTGACGGACTCTCAGTTTACCAGCAGCCGGATTCCAATGTCATCGCGGTCAAATATTCCGCCAGCACTCCCGAAACAGCCGCCAGGATCGCCAACACTCTGGCCGAAACCTACATCGTGGCAACCCGCGAGAGCCAGTCGCAGCCGACGGAACGGGCTCGCGAGTGGTTGTCGAAGCAAATTGACGGACTTCGGCGAAAGCTTGCTGCCTCCGAGCAGGCGGTGGAGGAGTTCCGCACCGAAGCAGGTCTTTTCAAAGGGGCAACGACCACCCTCGACACGCAGGAAATTTCCGAACTCAACACCCAGATTTCCGTTGCCCAAGCCGCCAGTACCGAGGCGAAAGCCAAAGCCGACGCGATGCGTCAGTTGTTTGCGGCGAAGGGCTCGGTTGATGCCTCGTCGGAAGCATTGGCCTCTCCGGTTATCCAGCGCCTCAAGGAGCAGCGCACCGAAGCCGCCCGCGCCGTGGCGGAACTGTCGGCCACGTATCTTCCGAACCACCCCAAAATGATTTCGGCACAGAATCAGCTCTTGAATGTCGACCGCCAGTTTCGCGGCGAAGCGCTCAAGATCGTGGGCGCGCTGGAGGAACAGGCTCGCATCGCCAAGGCTCGGGAAGCATCGCTTCGGGCCAGTCTCGAAACTCTAAAAGGTAAGGCGTCCAGCGCCAATCTCGACGATGTGAAACTCAAGGCGCTGGAGCGCGAGGCCACCGCCGACCGGGCACTTCTTGAAGCAATGCTGGGACGCTATGCCGAGGCGAGCGCCAGGCAGGATCAGGCCGCCCAACCGGGCCTTGCCCGCATCATCCAGAGCGCCACCGTGCCGGCCTCCCCCTCGTTTCCAAAGCGCGGCCCCATGGTGCTGTTGATAACGCTTGCCGGGCTGGCATTGGGTTTGGGATTGGCCTTCCTGATGGAAATCATGGCGGCGGCGGCCCGCCTCACCAAGCGCATGGATCAGGTTGGACGTCCGCAACCCCTTGCGATGCAGCCGGTACAAGTTGCAAATGTCGATCCGCCCGAGACCGGGGCAGCGCCGCATCTGGTCACCTTGCCGAAGGCGCCGGCGCGGCCCGATCCTACGCTTGTGATGGACAGCGCGGCAATAATGGCCGGCGCGGAGGCGCTGGCAGCCTGGGCCATGGCGGCCCAACGCGATGTGAACGCCGTAAGCTTTGCCGTCACATCGATTGGCGGCGGCGCAGGGGATACCTCAGTCGCCGCAGTGGCGCTTGCCCGTGCCATGTCTCAGGCCGGCCGCCGCGCCGTCATTGCAGATTTGTCGCGGGCCGGTTCGTGGCTCGAGAAACTTTGCGGTATCGTTGCCGGTCTGGGCATTGCCGATTTTGTCAATGGCGAAGCAGCATTCACCAAAGTCATCGGCCGCGATGCGAAATCGGCGGTTCATCTGCTGCGCTTCGGCGTGGATCATTCGGCCAAGGCCCTGCAGCTTCTCGAGGAACGCAGTGGGCGCATTCTGGCGGCACTCGCCAACTCCTATGATCTGGTCGTGGTTCATTGTGGCGAGGCCGCTCCTGAAACACCAGCACTGCTGCGCAAGTGCGAAGCAGCTCTGGTTCTAGCGCCGGCCGAGCGCCTCCCCGAGGCAACCGAGGCTGTAAAAGCGCTGTCAGCGTCGGGCGTACATGCCGTATGCCAGGTGTTGATCGACCGGCCGCAAGCTAGCAAAGCGCCGGAATTTAGTCTTGCGGCGGGCCACGCCTGAGACGCCTGCCGAGCAGCGCCTTGCGCAACTCCATCGCGGCATTGCGGATGGCGGGTGATTGTTTGATCAATCGCCTGCCGAGCGTGGCCGCGCCCATCAGGCAGACCCACGGAAGTCCCCGTAGATTGACAGCCGCGAGCAGCACGTGAAGGGGAACCACCTCGTCGGTCCAATGCAGTTTGTAATCCGTGTCCCCTGCGGCGAAATCGAAATTCGCAAGGCCCTGCCGGCATGCGGTCTCAATGGTTTTGCGCAGCGTGAAATCGCCCGGCGAATATTTGCGCAGATACGATTCCGCAAGCGATGAGATCATGGCCCAAAAAGTGTTGGCATGAACCCCTCCCAGCAGGACAGCCAGCACTTGACCGTCGAACTTGAGCACATAGGGCAGGAGGACCGGTTTTGCCTCATCCTGAAGATCGGCCATGCGATGGATGAAGTCTCGTTCGGCGGGACCGAAGACGCCATGGACGCCACGCTCGCCCAGCCGCTTTTCCTGCTGTTCGAACATGGCTTGAAGTGCCGTGTGAGTTTCTGCTCTGGTCGCGGGCAATGCGAACGATAACTCGCCGCGCGCAATAAACGCTCTTTCCTTCTTGCGATAGTAACGCCTGGTCTCCTTCGACCGCTTTTTGACGAGAAGGGTCTCGTAGTCCGGCTCCAGCCACATCCGGTAGCAGCGATTTGGCCCATGCATATTGAATAGCGGCTGAAGCGGATGCGACTCACCATCGAGCACGGCCGGCATGTTAGCGAGGAAAACGGCGTCGGCCGGTCCCGCAAGTTTGACGATTTCCATCCAGTGAGACGAAAACCAGTGCGCCGCATGGGGCAAGAACGCCCGCGCGAAAAGGCCATGGCCATAGGTCGCATGGGGCGATCCCAGCCATTCGAGGACCCTAACCCCGGCGCGCCGTGAGATTTGGAGCGGTAAAATGAAGACGGTTTCGCCATGCTGGCTTTTGGCCACTACGATGCGAATTTCGATATTTTTGACTTTTCCGACCGTTTCGCACCAGGCGCGGCACCAGAGAAAGGTCTGGTAGAACGTGGTGTGTGCGTATTCCTGAAAAGCCGTCCACAGATTTTCAACCGAAGCGAGTTCCGCGTGAACCGTTAGATTCAACCGGTCATTGGCGGATTCCCGGCACATCCGCGCCACCGCCTTCCCATCCAGCAGCTCTTTTGGCGGAGTCCAGGCAAGGGTTTTTTCATGAAGCGGCGCGTATGGTGGCGCCGGGTTCCCCGGATTCGGACGCCTCGCCATGCCAAATTCAGCAATTCTCAAGACCAGCCTCGATGTTTTGTATTATTCTGGGGCATCCCAGGTTCTCCGGGGCATTCTGGGCGGTCGCGGAGCAATTTTCATGCTCCATCACGTGCGGCCAGGCGGAGGCCTTCAGAAGGGCTTTGCGCCAAACGCGGGCCTCGAGGTGACGCCAACGTTTCTCGACGAGGTCATTAACCTTGTGGTGGCCCGGGGCTTCGATCTTGTCTCGCTCGATGAAGCTGTGGCCCGCACCGTGGGAGAAAATCCATCGGGGCGGCCCTTCGCCGCCTTCACGCTCGATGATGGTTACCGCGACAATCTCGTCCACGCCCGGCCGGTATTTCGCAAGCACAAATGCCCGTTCACCATATTCGTAGCTCCGGCGATCGCCGACGGCACTTGCGAACTCTGGTGGCGCGGCCTCGAGGCCGTCATCGCCGGAGCTTCGCATATCGACGCCGAGATCGATGGTAAGCGCTTGCATCTGGTGACCGTGACGGATGCCCAGAAACAGCAGGCCTGGCAGCGTCTTTATTGGCCGGTTCGCAAGCTCGGCCAACAGTTCCAGCGCCAGTGGATCCGGAATTTCTGCGAGCTACAGGGGGTCAATCTCGAAGCAATCTGCCGTGCCGAAGCCATGGGCTGGGACGAGCTGCGGTTGATCGCCGCCGACCCGCTGTGCACCGTCGGCGCCCACACCATTCAACACTACGCGGTGAGCCAGCTTGACGAGACCGAAGCGCTGAACGAGATGATTCAATCCGCCGATAGGATCGCCGAAGAGCTTGGCGAGCGGCCCAACTTTTTCGCCTATCCATATGGCGATGCGGGTTCCGCCGCCTCGCGCGATTTCCGCCTCGCCGCCGAAGCAGGCTTCAAGGCCGCGGTGACAACGCGAAAAGGCCTGATCTTCGCCGGCCACAGGCATCACCTCACGGCGCTGCCACGGGTGTCGCTTGCCGGCCGATACCAGAAACTCCGCTATGTCGAAGTGTTGCTGTCGGGTGCCGCCTTCGCGCTGTTCAACGGTTTCAAACGGCTGAACGTCGCCTAGTCTGGCCGCGCCATCCACTTGACGATCGCCATGACCACCGGCAGCCACAGCGTTCCGGCAATAATATAGAAGGGCAGTTCGACGAAAACGCCCCGGCCGACAACCAATTGCCCGCCCACCGCCATGGCCGCGAGGCTATAGGCAATCAGGAAGCCGACGGTTGCGAACGTGCCGATGAATTTTCGTGTGCGTAGGCCCATGCCTTTTGCGGCGACGTGGCGCGTGGGATCGCCGATCCGTTCACCGTGGCCGATTGCCACCGGATCGCTCGCCGGAAAAGACTCAGCTAAAGCTTCATCGAGTTTTGACTCGGGCGAGGTGTCGGCCGGACGCTTGCTCATCGAACTCCCTGATAATCCGCCATGCGGCGCTGCATCACTTGATGAGAGGGCTTCCTCCGCCCTATCTGGCGACAATGATTAGGCTCTCGCGACGCCAGGCCGAAGCCCTGCCATATATCAGGATATGGCTTTACGCCATCGCTTTTCTGGTTTTTTGCATAGTGATCGTCGGCGGTGCGACCCGCTTGACCGATAGCGGCTTGTCGATCACCGAATGGCAACCCTTGCTCGGCGCAATACCACCGCTCACCGGAGCCGATTGGCAGGCAGCTTTCGAAAAATACCGGCTGATCCCTGAGTACAGCGCCATCAATCAGGGGATGACGCTCGCCGAGTTCAAGTTCATTTATTGGTGGGAATGGTCACACCGTTTTCTTGGCCGTTTTATAGGCGTGGCATTCTTGCTGCCTTTTCTGTTCTTCACCGTCACGGGGCGGATGCCGCGAAGCCTGTGGCCTTGGCTTGCTGCGATCTTCGTCTTGGGTGGACTGCAAGGGGCGCTTGGCTGGTATATGGTGGCCTCCGGCCTGGCGGACCGCATCGACGTGAGTCAGTATCGCCTTGCGGCACATTTGAGTCTCGCGGCCCTGATCTTTGGCGCAACACTTTGGGTCGCTTTCGGCTTGGGTGGGAAACGCCGTTGGCCACCCACCGAACGCGAGCGGGCAGGGCTCTTCATCGCAGCGCTGGTGCTGCTGCAGATCACCGCCGGCGGCTTTGTGGCGGGCCTTGATGCCGGTCAGGGCTACAACACCTGGCCCTTGATGGAGGGCAAGCTTATTCCAGAAGGCCTGTTCGCGATGCAGCCTTGGTGGCGCAATTTTTTCGAAAACGCCATGACGGCGCAATTCAATCATCGGCTTCTCGCCTATGTGATCGCCACTGCCGTTGTGAGTTACGCCTACGTGGTGCGCACGAAGGAATCGGTCGGGCTGCTCATCACCATCACAGCGCAAATCGCCCTCGGCATCTGGACGCTGTTGTGGCACGTGCCTTTGTGGCTAGGCCTTGTCCACCAGGGTGGTGCGTTCATCGTGCTTGCCGCAGCCCTGTGGAATTTGCACTGGGTGCTTGCCGGGGGAGTGCAATCACGTCGTCGATAAATCCTACTGCAGCAATAAGCAAGTCGAAATGTCCTCTCCCCGCTTCGCCGGGCGAGGACATTTGGAGTGCAATCGCTTCTGTAGCCGGACAGCAGCGCGTCAAGTGCGGGCATGATGAGAAAATTCGGTTAGGCGATAGCCTGGGCGCGCAATTCTAT
>JBKKDI010000050.1:0-4671 GCA_046708645.1 Aestuariivirga sp. | reverse complement strand
GCGAGATCGTAAAATGTTTACATTGGTGATGAACAAGAATCATTTTCCCTTCTCCCCTCGCGGGAGAAGGTGGATCGCGCCGCAGGCGCGAGACGGAAGAGGGGGCGGTTCAGCAAGTCCGGTCATGCATGGTGTTGGTGGAACCGCCCCCTCATCCGGCGCTACGCGCCACCTTCCCCCGCGAGGGGGGAAGGGAGCAGAATCCGTTGCTCCACCGAACCCACTCACCGCAGCGAGCTAAGATGCCTGCCTTCCGCACCCTTGATGACATCGACGTCGCAGGCAAGCGCGTCCTTGTCCGCGTGGACCTCAACGTTCCAATCGCAAACGGCGTGGTGGCCGACGCCACCCGCATCGAGCGCGTGGTGCCGACGCTGCGTGAGCTGCTGGAGAAGAATGCGGCCGTCATTCTGCTTGCCCATTTCGACCGGCCCAAGGGCAAGGCCGTTCCGGAAATGTCGTTGCAGCCTGTTGCCCCGGCTCTTGAAAGAATCCTCGGTCACCCCGTCAAATTCATCGGCACCGACTGGCAGTCCCCGCCCGCCATCGATGTGAAACCCGGTCAATGCGTGTTGCTGGAAAACACCCGCTATCATCCCGGCGAAGAGAAAAACGATCAGACTTTCTCCAAACTTCTGGCGAGCCTTGGCGATATTTTTGTGAACGACGCCTTCTCGGCGGCCCACCGCGCCCATAGTTCGACGGAGGGCATCGCCCGTTTCATGCCCGCCGTCGCAGGGCGCGCCATGGAGGCGGAACTTCGCGCCCTTGAAGCCGCACTTGGAAATCCGCAGCGCCCGCTCGTCACCGTCGTCGGCGGCGCCAAGATTTCAACCAAGCTTGAACTCCTTGGCAATCTGACGGGAATTGCCAATGTGATTGTAATCGGCGGCGCCATGGCCAACACATTTCTTGCGGCCCAGGGATATCCCGTCGGCAAGTCCCTGTGCGAGCACGACCTCGCCAAAACGGCGCGCGATGTTCTTGAAACCGCCAAGGCGAAAGACTGCACGATCATTCTCCCCACTGACGTGATCGTGGCCAAAGAGTTCGAGGCCAATTCGCCAAGCCGCTCCGCCGGTTTGGACGATGTGGTGCCCGATGATATGATCCTCGACGTCGGCCCACGAACGATTGCCGCGATCAAAGAAGCCTTAGACGGCGCCCGCACGCTTGTGTGGAACGGCCCGCTTGGCGCCTTCGAACTTAACCCTTTCGATGCAGCGACCGTTTCCTGCGCCAAGCACGCGGCGAACCTAACAAAATCCGGCAAGCTTGCCTCAATCGCCGGTGGCGGCGATACTGTGTCGGCCCTCAACCACGCAGGCGTGGCCGATGATTTTACTTACGTCTCGACCGCAGGCGGCGCCTTCCTCGAGTGGCTCGAGGGCAAGTCCCTGCCCGGTGTCAAAGCTCTGGAGAAAAAGTAATGACCGAAAAACTTGCAGATATCGCGCATCGCATGATCAGCGCCGGAAAGGGCATTCTCGCCGCCGACGAATCGACCGGCTCCATTGCCAAACGGCTTGAATCAATCAGCACGCCATCGACGGAAGAAAGCCGCCGCGACTATCGCGAAATGCTATTCACCGCGACGGACGCCATGAAGACTTGCATCTCCGGCGTCATCCTGTTCGATGAAACGCTGCGCCAGAAGGCGAGAAATGGCACCGCCCTCATCGACATCATCAAGGCAACAGGTGCAGTCCCCGGCATCAAACTCGACACGGGCGCTAAACCGCTCGCTCTGTCATCCGGCGAAACCGTGACGGAGGGCCTCGATGGGCTAGCCGCCCGCGTTGCCGAGTATGCCAAACTTGGCGCCCAATTCGCCAAATGGCGCGCCGTCATTGACATCGGCAAGGGCATTCCCTCCCACAATGCCATCCACGCCAATGCCCATGCGCTGGCCCGCTATGCGGCGATCTGCCAGGCCGGAGGCATCGTGCCGATAGTCGAGCCCGAGGTGCTGATGGACGGCGATCACGATATGGAAACCTGCGCGCGTGTCACCGAATGGGTTCTCAAGGAGCAGTTCCAGGAACTCTATTACGCTGGAGTAGAGTTGGAGGGCATCATCCTCAAGCCCAACATGGTGATCTCCGGCAAGAAGTGCGCCAAGCAGGCCTCACATGAGGAAGTAGCGGAGCAGACCCTGAAAGTGCTGAAGCGCTGCGTGCCTGCCGCCGTTCCCGGCATCGCCTTCCTGTCGGGCGGCCAGTCGAGCCAGGATGCAACCGCTCACCTCCATTACATGAACGCCGCCGGCCCGCTGCCGTGGACACTCACTTTCTCCTATGGCCGCGCGCTGCAAGCCGATGCGCTCAAGGCTTGGGGCGGCAAGCCGGAGAATGTGGCCGCCGGCCAGCGCGCCTTCACTCACCGTGCCAAAATGAATGCCCTTGCCGCCTCCGGCAAATGGGCGAAAACGCTGGAGAAGGCGGCCTGACGATTTCGATTGTGGCTTTCCCCGGCCCAAAAACATGTCATCACCGGATTCATTCCGGTGACCCATTGTTCCGAGTACGGATGAATCATACTGGATGCACGATGGGTTGCCGGAACAAGTCCGGCAATGACAGGGTTGGGAGGCCTCCGCAACTCAAACAATCCACCTTGCCATGACATTTCCCCGCCTCTTTCTCGTGGCGCCTGAAGCCCCCACGGCTCATCTCGCCGCGTGTTTGAAGGCAGCCTGTGCTGCGGGCGATGTGGCAAGCGTTCTTCTGCCGCCGTCGCTTGCCAGGGAATTGACATCGATTGCGCAAAGCTTGGGCGTCGCGGCGCTCACCATCGGAGCGGCGGAAAATGCCGACGGCGTTCACGTCGATGCAACCGCTGAAGCCGTGAGGGCCGCCCGCCAATCCGTCGGCACGAGCCGCATCGTGGGCGCCTACGCGGGGATGTCCCGCCATTTCGCCATGGAGGCGGCCGAGGCCGGCGCCGATTATGTGGCGTTCTCCCAGAACGGCCGCGCCCTTGGCGGCGAACCCATCGTTAAATGGTGGGCGGATTTTTTTGAAATTCCCTGCGTCGCCTTCGATCCCGTCGAGGCGGCAGGTCTCGACACATTGCTGCCGCAGACTCCGGACTTTATCCGTCCCTCAGATGCGATGTGGCAGGATCCCGAAGCCGCCGGCCGCATCGTGACGGAACTGATACAGCGCCTCGAACAGACATGAAATACGTAGCAAGTCTTCTCGCCTTTCTGATCACCGCCGTTCCGGTTGCCGCCGCCGCAAGTTTCGAGGAGGCCGCCGCCGTTTACGAGAACGAGGATTACGCCGCCGCCCGCCAGATCGCCGAGCCGCTCGCTGGCGAAGGCGATGTCCGCGCCATGGCCATGATGGGCGCCCTCTACCAGAAGGGCCAGGGCGTTGAGATGAGCCTCGACAATGCTATCGAATGGTATGGCAAGGCCGCCGCGGCGGGCCATGGGCCTTCACAGTTCGCCCTCGCCATGATTTATCTTGATGGCTCGCTTGGCAGCGTCGAATACGGCACCGGCGCCAAATGGCTGCGCCAGGCAGCCGCATCAGGCAATCCGGAAGCCCAGTTCAATATGGGACTTCTGTCCTCCGGCGCTTTCGGCAATTCGCCCGATTGGGCCGAGGCTGCCAGATGGTATCGCCTGTCGGCGGAGCGCGGCTTCGCCGATGGCCAATACAATCTCGGCGTCCTCTATCTAGAAGGCAACGGCGTGGAGAAGAACGAAATCGCAGCCGCCCAGTGGTTCGCCAAGGCCGCTGCCCAGGGCAATGCCGATGCTGCTTTGGATTATGGCGTTCTCGTATTTCGCGGCCAGGGCGTACAGAAAGACGAAAAGATCGGAGCCCAGTGGCTTCTCGTCGCGGCCAAGCGCGGCAATGTCGTGGCCCAGAACCGGGTTGCAAGGCTCTATGCCTATGGCAAGGGCGTTGAGAACGATCCGGTCGAAGCGATGAAGTGGAATATCCTCGCCAGCCAAGGCGGCAGGCCAGACGCCGAACTGGACAGTCTTCTCGCGAAACTCACCGACGCGCAAAAGGCTGAAGCCCAATCCCGCGCCAATGCTTTTGAGTTGGAAGTCGTGGCAAACTAAGCGCTGCCTTACTCCTTTTTGGGTTGATCAAGTCCAACCCTGCTACCCACATCACATTCTACCGATAATTTGTGCCTTCCAAATTTCCTGGTCGTATCGTACTTTTGACTTCAGGTTAGAAATTTCCGAGACTGGCGATTTGGTTACACACAATTAACCAACGGACGGCATCATGAAAACAAATTTGATGTCTAACCAGCAGTTTGCAACTGCCGAGGAAGTATCTATCCGTCAGGGGTTCGTTCGGGAAATGAGACAGAAACTAGCAGCCGATTCCAACTATGCGAAAACGAGGCAGTCATTGCCCTGGCAAAACCGTCTTATGGAAGCAGGGCTATCCAAAGGACAAGCAGATGAGTATATTCTTGTCGCAGATGGTTATTACAGCGGGCGGCTAACATTGCAGGATTCAGAACACCGCCTTCAGGCATCGGAAAAATTTTCTTCGAGGCAGGCTGAGACATTAGCGTCAGTTCTGGCGTATGCAGCGGAGTAGCTTTAACTCGCCCCTTCACTAACGTTCATCCGAGCTAACATTCTCAATGGTGCCTGGGAACGAAAGTGATAACGAAGTCAAGGCACCCGTATAG
>JBKKDI010000049.1:0-16373 GCA_046708645.1 Aestuariivirga sp. | reverse complement strand
CGATCCTGCGGCGCCTCGACGCAAAAGGCTAGGCTACGTCACGGTGGAACGAGGCGTCATTGGTTCTACTTCGCATATTATTTGGCACTGAGCCTTGGCCCAAGGTCGACTTCTGCTATTGGCCCTTCTGCGACATGGCGACGTTCGCGAACAAAGGCCGCTTTCAAGCCGGAATCGGACATCCGTACGCTGCCTTGGCCGTGCCCGTTTATGAGTTCACGCCCTGATCATGTTGCGACCGCAGACAGCCATCTAGGCTTACCGAAACGTGTCCAGAAGCGTCTTGCGTGACAATCTAAGAAGCAGTGAGACAGATTGACTAACTTCTTTTGCTTCCTTCGTAAATCGGCCGTGCCGATACGCTCCATTCTTCTGGCCCTTGGGGGCCCCGCCCTTGGCTCCGTGGAAGCGGCACACTGCCCAGCCAGTCACGGCCGGAGCCTGACAGGGCTTCCCCGTTCGCTTTGACGTTGCCTTGCATCGGAGGCTCTTCTGAAACGGATAAACGGCGTTCATGGGGTTGGCTTCCGCTTTTTAGAGGCCACCCCTCCCCCATGCGTCACGTTGCCGACGATGGCCTGAGGGATGCCCTCACGAATCTCGACCTTCAACCCCGGGGCGGCTTTCGTGTCCCTATAATCACAATAGGCTTTCACGGCCTCGCGCTCGCGTGGCGTTCGTTTGTAGGGGACGGAAACGCTCGAAGGCAGGGCCTCGGCATTAGCATCCGCGTTCACAATGCCCTCTACTCCCGCGTCGCTGTCACCTTTCGCAGGCTTACACGACCTCTTTAGCCGGCCTATTCCATCCATTACTTATCTCCTAGTTATAGAATGCCTCACGGTGACTCAGAAACGGCCCGTGGAGCCATTCGCCGTTTGATTGAGCACGGACCACTGCCTTGGTCCACCAAGCCCACCGGTGACTTCCAATTGGATCTTGGTCTCGTACAATCATCCAACACAGGCGCGTGGATGCGGTACGTCCCGGTGATAATCTCCCGATAAGATCGATAAAAAGATAAGATCGGTTATTCATCTTTACGATTATCTGCCACCCTGAATCCTACACCTTCCGTTCTTCTGCTGGTGTCTGGCGGGGCTCCGGTCCTCCTCGATTGGCCACAGCATCGGGGGGCTCAGATGCGTCGCGACGCAAGTTGCGCACGAACGCTTACGCTTCAAATTATCCAAAGCAACGTCGTATGCTGTCAGGCAATTGCCAGAACTTCGCCTTGAGAGCTTCCTGAGGCTGCCCAAGCGAATGCTCAGCCCGTTTCCGGATTGAATTCGGAGGGCCTACGACTGTAAGTTCCGAAGATCATAGAGGCTGGAGATAGAATGATCGAACACGTCGAGAAACGGAGCTCAGCTCGGAGGCATGTGGAACGCTGCCTTGCCCGCATCGACGCCTACGACCCCGCTTTGCAGGCTTTCGTCCTACGTAATTCCGAACTGGCGCTTTCAGCAGCCAGTACCGTGGATGAGGGAGGTGAGTCGTTACCGCTGTCCGGGCTTGTCTTGGGCGTCAAAGATATCATCGATGCTAAGCCATATCCGACCGGCTGTGGGTCGATGTGTCCTGCCCGAGTGCCAAACGTTGACGCTGCTGTCGTCGCTCAGCTGCGCGCAGCAGGGATGGTGGTTATGGGTAAGACCGTGACGACCGAGTTTGCGTTCTTTTTTCCTGGACCGACCCACAATCCACACGAGCACCTCCGCACGCCCGGCGGTTCCTCCAGTGGTTCGGCGGCGGCAGTCGCTGCTGGCTTCATCGATGTCGGACTCGGCTCGCAGACTGCCGGCTCCATCACTCGACCGGCGTCCTTCTGCGGCGTGGTCGGATTTAAACCGAGCTTTGACACCTACAGCCTTGCCGGGGTCAAAGGGCTGGCGCCTTCCTTCGATACGCTAGGCGCACTTACCCGAGACGTAGCAACTATGGCCGCTGCCCACGCTGTACTTGCCAATGCGGTTCCCTCACACCCCGTGATTACATCTAGGGCGCCTCGCAGAGTGGGCATCTGCCGTACACCGTGGTGGAGCGCAGCCGAAGAGTCTACCCGGGTTGCGATTGAAGCCACGGTCACCAGCTTTAAGACTGAGACCTTCGTCGAAGATGTCGATATGGATGCTTTCGCGGACGCCGCAACTGTTCACGCAAGCATCATGGCTTTCGAAGCCGCCCAAGAACTTGCCGCTGAACTGTTAGACCACCGCGAGAAGCTCAGCCCAGTCCTTGTGACCCTACTGGAAAGCGGTGGTCGCATTTCGCGGGACGAGCATGTGGTGAATCTGCGCCGGGCGGATGCTCTGCGGAATCAGATCAAAGCGATAACGGATAGCTACGATATATTGGTTGCCCCCGCGGCCGTTGGCGAAGCTCCTTTCGGGATTGGAGCGACAGGAGATCCAATCTTTAATCGGATTTGGACGCTGTTACGCCTCCCCAGCATAACCTTGCCCGGGTTTCTTGGACCCAATCGAATGCCGGTCGGCATTCAGTTACTTTCACGCCTTCACGATGATGAGAGATTGCTTGCGCACGCCCTTTGGGCCGAGCGATTGCTGCCGGTCGTTGATGGTCCTCTGTGTGGGAAAGGCTCTTAGCTTCCGAAGAACTGACGTCTGGCGGAAATATGCGAAAGCTTAAAGCGATATAGCCCCTTCTTCAGGCGTATGGAACTATTTTCCGCACGCGACCATTGGGAAAACTTAAGTTCAGACTCCTCGAGGCGGTTTTAGGGACCTTTCCTCATCGAGAAGGTTTCGCTTCGAAAATCGCCAGAAGAAATAGCTGCTCTGAACGCGGCGCCACGCTCGTCACCAGCAATCTCCCGTTCGATGAATGGACCTCCGTCTTCGGTTCAGAAGCATTGACCCGCACACTAATCGATCGCCTCGCCCATCATGTCCCCATCCTCTAGATGAACAACGAAAGCTTGCGCCTTGCAACCAGCATTGCTGTTTCCGAAAACAATTCCGGGTGATCACTTATTCCTCATAGTGTGGACCATTTCCAACAAATATTCCCCGGTGAATAATTTTTTCTCCTAATAAAATCTCAATAGCATTTCCACTTACAAACGAACAGCCGACATAACGCCAAGACAGCCTGACGTCTCCTATTGACCCTAAGCGGACGCTGTTAAAGGAGTAGCAAGGGCTCAGGCCAGCTTGTCAATGCTTCTGATCGGGTTCCTTTACGAGCCAGTCGATGAGGGCGCGCAAGCCGGCTCTGCGGGCTTTGCTGCGCGGATGAGCCAGGCAATAGGGGTGTCCTAGCTTGACCGCGATTGGCGACAGAGGGACGAGACGACCGCTCGCGAGATCGTCGCCCGCCATCATGCGCTGGCCCAGCGCGACGCCCACTCCGTCACGGGCGAGGTCAAGCACGAGGCTGGACATGCCGACCTGATAGCCCTTGGCGTCGCTTGGCCGCGCAACGCCTGATTTATTGAACCACGCGCGCCACGTCGGATGGGAGACGAAACTCGGCCCCCAATTGGTATGGATTAGATCATCATCCGGGACCCCATCCATCCCTGATGCCCTTGCGGCCGGGTTGCCCTCCAGATACGCAGGACTGCAGAGGGGCAAGACTTCGTCATGATGTAGATGGATGATATTCATTTCCGGATAGAGATTGGTGCCATAACACATCCGCAGGTCGATGTTGTGACGGGCGAAGTCAACGGGATCGTCCTCGATTCTCAAATCGATGCGCAAGGTTCTTTGTTGAAGAGCGAAAGCAGCGAGCCTGGGTTCAAGCCAGCGTTCCGCGACGGATGAAATCACGCTGATGACAAGACGTGACCTCGCTCCACCTGACATGACTTGTTCGGTAAGGGTTGAGACCGCTTGAAGGGCTTCCGAGGCGCCGGTATAGACAACTTGACCCGCATCAGTCAGTACGATGCGGTTGTTAAAGCGCATGAACAGTTTCTTCTGGAGAAACTCTTCGAGGTTTCGCACTTGTTGGCTAACGGCTGCAGGCGAGACATCAAGCTCCTCGGCGGCAGCGACATAGCTTCCAGTCCGTGCGGCGACTTCGAAGGCGCGTAACGCATTCAGAGGAGGAAGAGAAAGGGGCACGGTAATTTCTGGCTCAGTTTTTCTAATTTAGAATAACATTTTCCCCTCTTGAGATAAAGAAATTATGTTGGTCAAACACTCTTCAACCTGAATACCAGGGAGAAACACGTGTGCCCGACATTTTTCCAAGACTAGACCGCTTTTCCTTTGACAGCTCTCGCTCATCCGCTTGGGAAGAGTTCGTCCGTCGTTGTACGGCTTGCGCCGACGCCGGAATGTACAGCCTCGAGAATTTTGTCCAACCTCAATGCTTGGTCCCTGCGCTTAACGAGATCAGCGGGCTGCATTGCCCGAATGGCCCTCAGCCAATGATCTGCGCAGTTGTCGGAAATCCGGCTCCGCCCATTGCAAAAATACCCGCACAGGAGATTGGGGCGATCGAGATTTCAGACAGCTTTGCTGGGAAAAGCCAGTGATCGTCGAACGGCGTGGCCGCCGGGCCAGTGCTGCCAACCAGCCGGTCAACCAACTGCCGTGGTCGCAGCCGCAGCTGACGCTTGAACCGTCACGCATATTATCGGACGATCACATCGAGACCATTCATCGCCAATCGCTCCGCGTGCTCGAAGAGATTGGCATGGACATGCTGTTTCCCGAGGCCCGCGATATTCTTGCCCGCGCCGGGTCGAGTGTCACCGGCGAGCGCGTCAGGATTGGCCGCGACATCGTCGAGGAAGCATTGAAAACTCCGCCAGCGGAGTTCACCATCCACGCTCGCAATCCCGCTCATGATATCCGGATTGGCGGCAAATGGATTGCTTTCGGGCCGGTCGGCGGCCCGCCCAATTGCTCCGATCTTGATCGGGGGCGACGGCCGGGTACCCTTGAAGACAACGGCAATTTCATCAAGCTCTGCCAGTTCTTCAATTGCATTCACACCTCGGGCGACGGCTCCGTCGATGCGCTCGACTCGCATGCCTCGGTCCGCCATCTGAACATCATGCGCAACAAGATGCGCTATTCCGACAAGATACCTTTCGTCTACTCCACCGGCCATGCCCGCTTGACCGACAGTCTCGAGATCACCCGCATGGCGCGGGGCATCTCGCACGAGCAGATGCTGAGCGAGCCCTCGGCCTACACGGTGATAAATACCAACTCGCCCCTGAAGCTCGATAATCCCATGGCCATGGGCATCATCGAGATGGCCAGACGCAAACAGGTCTGCGTCGTAACGCCTTTCACGCTTCTGGGTGCCATGGCGCCGGTGACGCTGGCCGGCGCATTGGTCGAGCAGAACGCCGAGGCACTGGCCTGCCTTGCCCTGTCGCAGCTCGCCAATCCCGGCGCGCCCTTTGACTATGGCGGCATCACTTCGAATGTCGACATGAAATCCGGAGCGCCAGCCTTCGGAACCCCGGAATACATGAAGGCCTGCATCATTGGTGGGCAACTGGCCAGACGCTACCGCTTGCCCTACCGCACCTCGAGCACCAATGCCGCTAACAGCGTTGACGCGCAGGCGGCCTATGAAACGGTGTTCTCGCTTTGGGGCGCAATCATGGGGGGCGGCAATCTGATCGTGCATGCGGCCGGCTGGATGGAGGGCGGCCTGGTTGCGTCCTTCGAAAAATTTTTGCTCGACGTTGATCTCTTACAAATGATCGAGGAGTTTCTAAAGCCGACCGTCGTCAACGATGACACTATGGCTCTCGACGCGATGCTGGAGGTAGGACCGGGTGGCCATTTCTTTGGCGCCAAGCATACACTCGAGCGCTATGCCACCGCCTTCTACCAGCCCCTGATTTCCGATTGGTGGAACTTTCAGCAATGGCAGGAGGCTGGATCTCCCGACGCCGCCCAAAAGGCCAATGCCCTGTGGAAGCAGGCGCTCGCTGAATATCGTGAGCCTTATATCGACCCGGCCATTTCAGAGGAGATCGACTCCTTCGTTGCCCGCCGTATCGAGGAAGGCGGCGAACCGACTGATTTCTGATGATTTAGGTTTAGCATCACGTCGCCGGGTTGACCTAGTTTTTCTAACTCACACTAAGATTTCATCGCCTTGTGAAAGGATATTACTTGGTCAAACATACTGTCACGAAGCTAGAGGGTAGAGCGATGCGTGACATTCTGGATCTGGACCGTTACCCGCTGGACAAGCCTGGTTCGCCCCAATGGTACGAACTGGTCAGCCAGTGCCGGTCAGATCTTGCCAGCGATGGCATGTACAATCTTGAAGGCTTGGTTCGGCCCGAGGCCCTTTCCCGCGCTCTTGCCGAGATCAAGCCCGTAATGGACACGCTATCCTTTGTCCACAAGCGGTCCCATAATATCTATTTCAGGAAGGAAGTCCCGGGCTTGCCCCCCGATCATCCAGCCCTGCGTCTGGTGGATACAATTAATCACACGGTATGCGGCGATCAGATCCCGCAGAGCGTGCCGACATGGATTTATGAGTGGCCGCAGTTTGCCGTCTTTCTCGCTGCAACCTTGGAAAAGGAAACGCTCTTCACCATGCGCGATCCGCTCGCGCGGATGAATGTGATGTGCTATCGCGACGGCGAGGCCCTCAACTGGCATTTCGACCGGTCGGAATTCACCACGACATTGCTACTGCAAGCTCCCGATGAAGGCGGCGATTTCCAACATCGGGCCGACCTGAGGACCGATACCGATCCCAACTACGACGGTGTGGCGCGGTTGCTGGAAGGAAAAGACAATGACGTGAAAACGCTCAAACTGTCTGCTGGAACGCTCAATGTGTTCAAAGGCAAGAACACGCTTCATCGTGTCACTCCCTGCAAGGGCTCCCGCGAGCGCTTTATCGCTGTCTTTTGTTACTATGAGAGACCGGGAGTCATGTTCTCGAAGGAAGAGCAGATCGGATTTTACGGCCGCGCCGCGTGACCTGAGCGGATGGACGTCCCGGCGCAGGGAGGACTTTTCGATGACACGCAACAATCTCTCCGACCTGGCTAAAGCCCTGAAGGAAAGTGAAATGCTCGGTTATGACCAAGCATGGTCAATGCCGAAGTCCTATTACACAGACCCCGCCGTTCTCGAACTCGAACGCGAGCATTTATTCGGGAAGGAATGGATGTGCATCGGTCGCGGCGAGGAGATAGCGAAACCCGGCGACTACATGACCTTCCAGCTCTGCGACGAGCCGCTGGTCGCGGTGCGCGGCAACGATGGCAAGATCCGCGTTCTCTCCAATGTCTGCCGGCATCGCGGGACATTACTGGCCGATGGGCGTGGCAACGGCCACCGCCTCGTCTGTCCCTATCACCACTGGTCTTACGATCTCGAAGGCAAACTGGCCGGGGCGCCGCGCATGGACGCCCACAAGTCTTTCGACAAGTCGACCTGCCGGTTGCCCGAATTCGCGAGCGAAGAATGGCACGGCTTCCTGTTCGTGAGTCTTGCCAAGGAACCCAAAGCCTTGTCACCGCAGTTGGCGCCGCTCGACGGGCTCATTCGCAACTATCACATGGAGCAGATGAAGCTTCACTACGTGGCCGACGAGGTCTGGCACACCAACTGGAAATGCCTGATGGAGAATTTCATGGAGGGTTACCATCTTTCGCCTCTTCATAGGACCACTTTGCATCCGGTCAATCCAACCAAACTGTGCAGTCATTTCGCAGCCGGCGATGCCTATTTCGGTTACATTGCAGGCTATTCGCCCGATTTGCCCCGTTCCCAGAAAGGCCACCCCGATCTGACCAACGCGGAGGCGGACAACTGCATCATGTTCGCTGTGCCTCCCGGCCTCGTATCTGGGTGCGGTGGTGACTATAGTTCTTTCATCTGTGTGCAGCCGGAGACGACCAATCGGGTGCGCGCCAAGATGGGCCTCATCTTCTACGGTGATACCTGGCCTGCAGAGGCGGTTGATCACGCGGTAAGCCTCTTCAACGCGACCATGGCCGAGGATAAGACCGTGCTCGTGGACCTCATGCGCGGTATGGCTTCATGTCGTCACGAGCGAGGTCCGCTGGCCCCGGCTGATTTCGAGGGACCCGTTTTGGATTTCTACCGCTATTTCAGCCGGCGGCTCAGCGGCGTGTTGGCCAATGCTGGCTAGCCACCAGCAGAACAACGCGATACACGCGGCCGTTTTTAAGGATGCCCGCAAGCGCAGCTTTCTCAATGCTGAAGGTGCCGACAAGCCGCTTAAAAGTCCAGTACCGCATGAAACGCAGGTAAGGGCGCGGCACTATCGCCTATCCCGGCTACGCAGGCAACTCGTAGAACATGATTGCGCAGCGATCCTCCTCTACGATCCGGTTAATATCCGCTACGCCTTCGACTGTGGGAACATGCAAGTGTGGACCCTGCACAACCCCATACGTTATGCCCTGATTTTTGCCGAAGGGCCCGGCATCATGTTCGAGTTCAAGGGCAGCGAGCATCTCTGCAGGGAAATCGAGACGGTCGACGAGGTGCGGGCTGCGATCGCTTGGATGTATATGATCTCGGGCGATCGCGCTTCGGCACAAGTCTCATGCTGGGCCGATGAGATTGCCGATCTTCTGCGCGAACATAGCGGCGGCAAGGCGCGTTTGGCGGTCGACCGTCTGGATCTCGAAGGCCTGCGCGCTCTGGAGGAGCGGGGCATCGCGGTCGTGGATGGAACCCCTTTCACGGAACAGGCCCGGGCCATCAAGTCGACCGATGAAATCGAATTGATGCGTTGGACCATTCGGGTTTGTGAGGCCGGCATGGCTCGAATTTATGAGCATTCCGTGCCAGGCGTGACCGAGCAGGAATTGTGGGCGCATCTGCATTTTGAGAACGCGCGCTCCGGCGGTGAGTGGCTGGAAACGCGGCTCCTCACATGCGGCCCCAACACCAATCCCTGGTATCGCGAATGTGGCGAGCGCGTGTGCCAGATGGGTGAGATGATCGCTTTCGATACCGATATGGTCGGCCCCTATGGCTATTGTGCGGATCTCTCACGTTCCTGGACCTGCGGCTATACCGCCATGACCGGCAAACAACGGGAACTTTATGGTTTCGCGATACGACAGATAGATCATAACCTTTCGCTCATCCGCGACGGCGTTTCCTTCGCCGAATTCAACGAAAAATCCTGGCGAATTCCCGCGCGTTTTCAGCCGCACCGTTATTCACTGGCGGTTCATGGCGTGGGCATGGCGGACGAATGGCCCGTAGTGCTCCTGCATACTGATTTCGAGCACAGTCACGGCGGGCGGTTCGAGAAGAACATGGTGGTCTGCATCGAAAGCCTGATCGCGGAAAGTGAAACTGAAAGCATCAAGCTCGAAACGCAGGTTCTCGTAACCGAAACAGATGCGGAGCGGCTGGACAGTTTTCCATGGGAGGACTTTTCGTAGAGCGGGCTTAGCCAAGCCCGATGGATTGCGGGGTCTTAGTGCATCATTTCCGGACGACTGAAAACATCAAACAGAATCGACGGGTAACGGGAGAGAATCATGGCCATCAACTACAAATTTCTTGACGCTTTGCGCCGCGGGCGCAGCGAACACGAGAACAACCTGATTGACGGGCTGGTTAGCGGCACGGTTAACCGCCGAGAATTCATGCGCTTTGGCTCCGTGCTGGGCCTTTCCGCGCCCTTCCTCGGAAGTGTCGCAGCCGCTGTGGGCCTCTCGGTAGAGCCCCGAAGGAGCTACGGTGCCACTGCGGGCGGCACGATCCGCGTCGCCCAGATCGTGCCGGCCGCCTCCATCGATCCAGTGAAGATCGCCGACACTGGAGGTGTGGGTGTTTTGTCTCAGGTTGCGGAAACCCTTGTTCTGTCGGCGAAGGATTTGACTGCTGCCCCAATTCTGGCAGAGAGTTGGGCACCCAATAAGGACGGCACGGTGTGGACTTTCAAGCTGCGCCAAGGTGTCAAGTTCCATAACGGTAAAACCATGACGGCAGACGACGTCGTGGCAACCTTCGACCGCTTGGCTGATCCGGCGATGGGATCGAATGCGCTGTCGGTATTCACCGGCATGCTGTCCAAAGGTGGCACCCGCAAGGTCGATGATTATACAGTCGAGTTCCATCTTGAAGCTGCAAACGGCAACTTCCCCTATGCAGTCTCAACCGACAACTACAATGCGGTGATCGTGCCCGCAGATAATCCGGCGAATTACGAAGAGACGATGATCGGTACCGGAGCCTTCAAACTGGAAAAATATACGCCGAAAGTGGGGGCCTCCTTCGTGCGCAATCCAGATTACTGGGGCGGACCTGCCAACGCCGACCGCATTGAACTCAATTTCTACGATGACTACCAGCCGCAGATTCTGGCGCTGCAGGGTGGGCAGGTCGACGTCATTCAGCAAATTCCTGTGCTGCAAGGTGTAGGCCTGCTAAACGATCCAAACGTCGACATCATCAGTACCCCTTCCACTGCACACCAGCAGGTGCACATGCGCACCGATGTCGAGCCGTTCAAGGATAAGCGGGTACGCCGCGCGGTTGCACTCTGCCTCGACCGGCCGAACATAGTGCAGGGCCTGATGAAGGGCCGCGCCCAGCTTGGCAACGACAGCCCGTTCGCGGCTGCGTTCCCCTCGACTGATCCTAGTGTACCGCAGCGTGAGAAGAATATTGCTGAAGCAAAGCAGTTAATGGAAGCGGCCGGAATGAAAGACGGCTTCAAAACCACGCTGACCACGGAGAAATTTCTGGAGATACCAGACTTCGCGGTACTGATTCAGAATGCCGTCAAGGAGATCGGCGGCAATATCGAACTCAAGGTCCTGGATCAGGGGACTTATTATGGCGATGCCGTTTACGGCAAGTCGCCTTGGCTCGACTCCGACATGGGGATCACCGACTATGGTCATCGAGGTGTACCGAACGTCTTCCTCTCAGCTCCATTGGCCAGCGACGGGACGTGGAACTCGGCCCATTTCCACAATCCCGATTACGATGCACTGGTTAAGGGCTATGTCGCATCGTTGGACCTTGACTCCCAGCGCGCCGCGGCGGGTAAGATACAGAACCTGCTGCTCGACGAAACGCCGCTCATCTTCGCCTATTTTTATGATTATCTGACGGCGACGAAGAAGGGTGTAACAAACGTCCAGCCCACAGCCATGGGCCATCTCTTGCTCGGAAAGGCAGCAGTCTAAGAAAGCGCATATACCTCTTGGCTTCCCGAGAATGACCGGGGAGCCAAGAGGATGAAAAAAGCCGGGAGTCATTGCTATCGGATACTATCTGCTCAAGCGCATTCTTCTGTCAGTGGCCACCCTCTGGTTACTCAGTCTTCTGGTGTTCGCCGGCGGCAGGATGTTACCGGGCAATGTAGGGCGAGCTATGCTCGGCCCATTCGCCGACCAGCGTGCCGTTGATGTCCTTAACCATGAGATGGGAACCGACCGGCCGCTCATGGTTCAATACGTCAGCTGGATCTCCGGGTTTGTTTCCGGCGATCTCGGCAAGTCCTATGCTTACCGGGCGCCGGTTGCGCCGTTCCTAACGACTGCCCTCAGCAATTCCGCTAAGCTGGCACTGGTGGCGTTTATACTGGTCGTGCCTCTCGGAATTTCCGGCGGCGTGATTGCCGCGCTCTATCGAGGCCGTCCGACGGACCGCATCATCTCGCTTGCCGGGCTGTCGGCGACAGTTGTGCCAGAATTCGTTTCGGGAATTTTGCTCATTCTGATCTTCGGAGTCTGGCTGCGTTGGTTTCCAATTTCCGCCACTTGGCCGGCCGATGCCGGTCCGCTCCTACAGCTTTATCATCTTATACTGCCCGCAGTTCCGCTCGTGCTTATTCTGTTCGGTTATATCGCCCGCATGACACGTGCCGGAATGATCGAAGCGCTCGATTCCGAATATACCCGGACTGCCATTCTAAAGGGCCTCTCCTATCCCGTGGTAATTTGGCGGCATGTGTTGCGTAACGCCCTGCTGCCGACCATTAGTGTCATCGCTACGCAAACCGTTTACTTGATCGGCGGCTTGGTGGTGATCGAAGTCCTGTTTCACTATCAGGGGATCGGGAGTTTGATCTTCACGGCGGCCAACAAAAAGGACTTCCCCATGTTGCAGGCCGGGGTCATGGTGGTGGGAGCGCTCTTCGCGGTAGCGACCTTAATAGCCGATCTGCTTTATGCCAGTCTCAATCCACGTATTCGGTTTGGCGGTGGGGAATGAGTAACGCGCAGCCTGGCACGCGCTTTGAGGTGGAGCTCGCTGGGCTTGATGAGTGGTGGCGCGACCTAAAGCGGATATTCGGGTCGGGGAGTTTTTTGACCGGCTTCGGCATAGTAGTCTTTTGGGCCGGTTGCGCGATATTCGGCGCCTTGCTTGTCCCCTACGATCCATTGGCCGACGACCTTCTGAACGCCCTTCAATCGCCATCGGCTGATCACTGGTTCGGCACCGATCAGCTTGGCCGTGACGTCTTTTCACGTGTCATCACCGGCGCCCGGGATATTCTGACGGTGGCTCCCCTTGCCACTATTATCAGTGCCGTGCTGGGCACGGCTTTAGGACTCGCAATGGGTTATCTGGGCGGCTTGATCGATGAAGTCCTGAGCCGCCTCGTCGATGCGGTTCTGGCCCTTCCCACCGTCGTCGTCGCCCTCCTCGCTCTCACCGCGCTCGGCACCTCAACGGTCACAGTGCTATTCGTTATCGGCTTCACGTTCTCTCCCATCATCGCCCGCACGGTGCGCGCTAGCGTGTTGGCGGAACGCAGTCTCGACTATGTGGCGGCTGCCGAGTTGCGACGCGACGGCCTGTTCTACATCATGTTCGTCGAGATTCTGCCGAATGTGACGGCCCCCATATTGGTCGAGACGACAGTGCGCCTTGGTTATGCTATCTTTACTGTCGCCACCCTCAGCTTCATCGGCTTCGGCATTCAGCCACCATCTCCCGATTGGGCGCTCTCAATTTCCTCGAATTACGGCCTAATCGGTTCCGGCTATTGGTGGACGGTACTATTCGACAGTATGGCGATCGCTTCGTTGGTAATCGGCGTCAACCTCATGGCCGACGGCATCCAGAGTGCCCTTGATGATTGAAATGAAACATCCCGCCCTAAAGATCCAAGATCTTGGCGTCGAATACCGCGTCCACGGTGCACCAAGCCAGGTCTTGCACGGTATCAACTTTGAGATCGGACGTAGTGAATCATATGGGCTGGTTGGCGAATCGGGTTGCGGCAAATCAACGGCGGCCTATGCGGTGCTGCGCTACCTGCCGCGCAACGGTTTGGTGAACCGCGGTCGCATTCTAATCGATGGCCAGGATGTCTTAGCCCTCGACGGCGATCGGCTGCGAGAATTGCGGCGTAAGTCGGTGGCGATGGTTTATCAGGATCCTAGCAAGGCTCTTAATCCATCGCTGCGCATTGGCCGTCAGGTCGAGGAGGTCTTCGAGTTAGCGGGGGTCAATCGTAGCGAGTGGACGCGGCGTGCGGTCGAAATCCTGACACGGGTGCGTATCAGTGATCCCACGCGCGTGATGCAGCGGTATCCGCACCAACTTTCCGGTGGCATGCAGCAGAGAGTGGCGATAGCCATGGCGTTAGCCAGCGAGCCCGCACTACTCGTACTCGATGAGCCGACCACCGGCCTTGATGCCACTGTCGAAGCCGATGTTCTCGACTTGATCGTCCAGCTACGTCGCGAATTTTCTACCGCAATTCTGTTTATCAGCCACAATCTCGCGGTAATAGCCAAAATGTGCGACAGGGTCGGCGTGCTCTATGCAGGCCGTCTCGTCGAGCAGGGCCGTACGGAGGACATTTTCAAAAAACCGCGCCATCCGTACACGGCGGGACTTCTGCGCTGCCTGCCACAACGCGGCCGCAGCAAGGCCATCGCACCGCTGATCACCATTCCGGGATTTCTGCCTGCGGCAGGAGCCCGCGTGCAAGGTTGTGTCTTCGCCGCTCGCTGCGCGATCGCTGACGAGAAATGCCGCACAGTCGAGCCCGATTTTATCGATCTCGGTGGCCGCTTCAGTAAGTGTCATTATCATGAGCGTGTCGCCCGGCTGCCCACAGGCGTTGCGATCCCTGCTGCCCAAAACATCGCGCCTATAACAAACCAGCCGATCCTACAGCTTCGACAGGTGAGCAAGACCTACGGTACTGGCTCCCATGCGTTCAAGGCGCTCAATGACGTGTCGTTGGAACTGCGTGCTGGCGAGACGCTCGGACTCGTCGGCGAGTCGGGCAGCGGTAAGACCACTCTCGCTCGCAGTATCCTCGGCCTCGTCCGGCCGGATGCGGAAAGCACCATTCTATTCGATGGTGAACCCGTTGCGGCGGTGCTGTCAGGCAGAAGCCAAGCTCAGGTGAAATCCATCCAGATCGTGTTTCAGAATCCCGATTCCGCACTGAACCGATCCCACTCGGTGCGCCGCATGATCGGCCGAACTATCAGCAAGTTGACGGGACTGGCCAAGCAAGCACGCAACCGGCGCATCCGGGAACTGGTCTCCGCAGTGCAGCTTTCGGATCGCTATCTCAGAGCGCGACCACGGCAACTCTCTGGTGGTTTGAAACAGCGCGTTGCCATCGCCCGGGCTTTCGCCGGTGATCCGCGCGTGGTGGTTTGCGACGAACCGACTTCGGCGCTCGACGTTTCGGTTCAAGCCGCCATCCTGAATCTCCTGGTGGATCTGCAGAACTCAAAGCAGGTGAGCTATGTCTTCATCTCACATGATCTTGGCGTAGTGAGATACCTGTCGGACCGTATTGCCGTACTTTATCTGGGTCGCCTTATGGAAATAGGGCCAGCGGCGGAAGTCTTCTCCGGGCCACATCATCCCTATACGGAGGCATTGCTGTCGTCCGTGCCGGCGCTCGACGGCAAACACCCCGAACGGGTGAAGCTAACCGGGGAAATGCCGAGTGCCGTGAAGTTGCCCAGCGGTTGCGTCTTCCATACGCGCTGCCCCCGGAAGCTTGGAGCCATCTGCGAGGAAGTCGCTCCCGGCGTCACGGCCTTAAACAGCCACCACATGATTAGCTGCCATATCCCTCCGGAATTGTTGCCAGGGGGAGGACCGAAGGCGGCTTGTGATTTGAAAAGCCACAGTACCTTGCATCATTGAGGATTGAATATGACCGAAAAAATACGCCTTTCCCCCGCCAAATCACTCAAGCTGATTTTCAGTGCGCTCACAGGAGCTGGCGCATCGAAGGAAAATGCAGAATATTTTGCTGATGCAATTCTGGATACGGAGCTCTCAGGGTTAGAGGGACATGGGTTTTATTGGCTGCAATATTATTGTGAGCATTTGAAAAGTGGCAAGGTTCTGGGCCGGATAAAACCATCAATAAAGAAAATTTCCCCCGTGGCCTTCCGCGTGGATGCAAAGAACGGGTTAGCCCACTCGGCTATTGAACAGGGCTTCGCCAAACTCATCCCCGCCGCATTGAAAAACGGCATTGCGAATGGCTGTACACAATTCTTATAATGCAGCGACCCTTGGCTATCACACTGGTTATCTCGCCCGGCAGGGATTGCTTGCTTTTGGCTTCACTAATTCGACGCCTGCCATTTCTCCAACTGGTGGCCACAAGCCTATAATTGGAACCAATCCAATATCTTTTGCGGTTCCTGGCAAGAAGGGCAAAATTGCGTTCCTCATAGACCAATCCTCGTCAGCTGTTGCATGGACTGCCGTGAAGCGAGCAGCCGACGAGCATCGGGCCATTCCCTTGGGGTGGGCGCTCGAAAGCCAACGACCGATCCCGAACAAGGTTTGGCCGGTTCGATTGCGCCTGCTGGTGGTTATAAAGGCTTCGGACAAGGTCTTATCGGTGAGGTGATGTGTGCCGCATTGGCAGGCGCAAAGCGTGGGCCAGAAATGGGTTCATTCATGGCCAACGACGGCAAGTACATCGGTTGCGGGCAGTTCTTTATCGCGCTCGAGCCAAAGGTGTTTTCCGGCGGTCTGTTCGACAAGCAGATAGCTGCACTCATAAAGTCAGTGGTTTCACAGGCCGGTGCGCGCATGCCGAATTCACGTCGGACAGAGAACCAGAAACGTTTGAAGAGTGAAGGGCTTACCATTGAGCTGCCGCTCTTTGAAAAACTGAAACAGTTCGCATCAGGCGCGCGAGCCATTTGAAGAAAGGCAGACTTGAATCAATAGTCGGCCTTTGGCCCTTAGGCGACTTCGCGGCCAAACATCAACATGTCCGCTCTTCATCGCTCAGCAGATGCACAATGTCCAAGGCCTAAAAGAGCGATAGAAACTTCCCGTTTCGTCGGGCAGCGCGAATGCACGACAACTTGTTTCATTCAAATCAAAAGCTCAATATGGCAAAAAGTTTGGTTTCATGGCGTTTCACCAAAAATGAATCATTATGTGAATGCC
>JBKKDI010000048.1:0-24316 GCA_046708645.1 Aestuariivirga sp. | reverse complement strand
CATCAAGAAGTTGGTTGAGGGTCATCTCCCGTCGCCGTGCCATCAGATCACCCGCTGGGTCTTCTCCTTTTGCAACCGCGCCGAGCAACTTCTTCGCGAGGGAACGCGCTTCGTCAACCGTGAGATTTCCGTAGCGACCGATGGTCATGAACCGACGAGGGGCGGAACGTCCGCCACCATCTGCGCGATACCGAAGTATGAACGTTTTCGTCCCACTGATCGCGACCCGAAGGCCGAACCCCGAAAGCTCGCAGTCCCATAAATCGTACCGATGCGCAGCGGCTACTGCTGATTTTACTAACGTTTGAGTAACGCGCCGTCTGGTGACAACTCGCATATTTCGATCCGATTGTATTGCTTTTGGTGTCCACATGGTGTCCACCATGGGAGGAAACTGAGGCTAACACCCTATTCCTAGAAAGTCCATAACTATCTCAGATATAACGGTTTTTGACACGGCAAGACATTCAAGACAACTCAGGAATCCTCCTAGGTAACCTTGCCAAGGTTGGGGTCGAGGGCTCGAATCCCTTCGCCCGCTCCAAGTTTCAGTCCATATTGGAGCGGCAAAAGTCGCGACGCGTTGACGCAAGCAAGGCGCGGATGCTTAATGCGCGGTCCTGTTCCTGAGGCTGGTGGTGTTCATGGCGCTGCGTTCCCGCACCGGTGATTCTTGCCGCCATCGGCCGTTGACCACGTCGTTGCAACAACTCTCCAAGCCTCCTGCCGTTGCCCGCGCAAAAATTGCGCTGGCGCAGCGGCGAAACGTGTTCCTGTACTATGCGTTTAGTTTCCTTGCCGGTTTCTATATCGCGACTGGAACCACGGTGCTTTTCGAGCAGAAGCTTGGCCTGTCGTATGCGCAGATCTTCACGCTCGATGCCATCTACATGCTCATGTTCGTGCTTTTTGAAGTCCCAAGCGGGGCATTCGCCGACCTGCTGGGCAGGAAAAAGACCATCCTCGCAGGGCTCGCGACCCTCATCATTGCTGCGGTGGGTACCGGCTTTGCCCAGAACTTCCTGCATCTGTTTCTAAGCTCCCTTGTCTGGGCGCTCGGCTTTTCCCTGATCTCCGGCTCTTCGGAAGCCCTGCTGTATGACAGCCTGAAGGACGACAAGCTTTTTCACCGGGTCACCGGGCGCGCCCTGTCGTTTTCAATCATCGGCCTGGCGCTCGCTGCGATTCTGGGACCGTTGCTCTTCGTACAAAATTTCAGGCTTCCCTATCTTTCCTCGACGCTGCCCTTCGCGGCGGCTTTTCTCATCATGACGTTTTACCGTGAAACCGAGGCCACCAAGAAAAAACGGTTTTCCGCCGGGAGTTACGTGCGCCAAATCCGCGAAGGGGCGACGAAAGCGTTCGGCAACCGCTTTGTGCTCTGGAGCATGGGGGCTTTGGCGATTGTCTTCGCGGTCAGTTACACATTCAGCAGCTCATATCAGCCCTACCTGATCGAGATCGGTTTCAGCGTCAGCCAATTCGCATTCATCCTGCCGCTCATGTTCGTGAGCGAGGCATTCGGCGGCGCATGGTCGGAGAAGGTGACCGAGCGCCTGGGCGAGACCGCGGCATTCTGGGGAAACATCCTGGCGCTTGGCATAAGCCTTCTCGCTCTCGGCTTTATCGCCAGCAAATTCGCCGTGCCGATCCTTATCGTATACGGATTTCTACAGGGCTTTCTCCGGCCGTTGGCCAGCACTTACGCCAATCGTTATATCGAATCGGAGCACCGGGCGACGGTTATCTCGGTGCAGGTCATGGTCAGCACCGTTGCCGCATCGGCGCTGCTGTTCGCACTGGGTTTCTTGACCGATCGCATCGGGGTGGTCGCTCTCACCGGCGTGATTGGCGCACTGGTCCTTGCCGCTGGCGTCCCGCTCCTGCTGGCGAAGCCAAAAGAAGCGAGGTGATGAACTGAAGTCAACGCATCCTTAATCCCAGAAGGTTTCGGTCCGCTTGAACTTTTTCCACGACTTACGGAGTTTCCTGCCGGTAATGGTGGCGCCACGCCGGTACCAGCCGAGGATGAAACTCGATGCTGTGTCCGCACCAGGCCCAAATTCCACCGAAAACTCTTCCAGGAACCGTTTTGCGCCAAGCCCGTCGTTATGAGCGCCAAGAAAATCTTGAAGCACGGAAATTTTTTTGACATACGTGCGAAACCGCCGGCGGCGATCGAACAAACCACTGAAAAACTCCGCGCCGTATCGCAAGTTCTTGAGAGCGATGCGCAATTCGTGGCGCGCTTCATCGGAATGCTTGGCAAACCCTTTTCCACGCTTCAGAACACGGGCATTCAGCTTGTCCAATGTGTCCCGCGCGAACGCCTTGGCTTTCGTCTTCGGTTGCGGCAGTTCTGAATTTGGGTAAGCGGTTTGCCAGGCACGGCGCGTCAGAAAACTTTGTATCCTGAGAACAAAAAGCGTTGTGTCGCGATTCTCGACAAGGGAACGCGCATTCTCATAGGCAGCAGCCCGGCGACCCATGACCCATTTGAGCAAATTCTGGAAACCCGCCGGATGGTCCGTATGCAACAGCGGGCCTTTTTCAACGAACTCACGAAATGCATCGCAGCCACGTGCGGGTGCGAGTGCGGAGGCAATTTGCTTGGCGTCGCGCCGCAGGACGCCGAATTCAGAGCAGGGAATTACGCGATTGAATATCGCCAGGCCGGTGCGCATGCGGCGCAGGGAAATGCGCATTTGATGGATGGCTTCGGGGTGATCGGTTTCCCTCAACGCGGTCCAGTTCGCCACGAAGTGATCGAGCGTGTTTGAAACGACAGCGGTTACTGCGTCGTCCAACATTGCTTTGGATTCAAACCGGATTGATTCTGCCTTAACCGGCGAAGGCGCCTCTCCGGTCGTAACACGAAAGCCCCTCTCACCCTTGCTCACGAAATCAAGTCGCAAGGGGAGCTCTTCCGCAAACCTTATGGCCAAGCCATAGAGATCTATTTGGTCGCCGTGTTTTAGCTCCAGCTCGACCTCTGTCAACGGTACGCGTTGTGTTCCCACAACGATGCTTCCCTCGTCGAATGCCACTTCGATTTGAGAGCGCCCGCTGCCAACGGTAGCAATTCGCCGTTTCACCCGCGTTTCGAACCGCACTTCGAGTGGGCTGTCGCCGACGATGTCGATGAGGCCAGCAGCGGTTTTCTCGTCGAAGAGGGTGAGATCGGGGTAGAGATCCGGCGAGCGGACCTCAATCTCCTTTCGCAGAAATGGACCGTCGGCCGCGGCGCTTGCTGACTTCACGCATAGAAGCGGAGCGGCGCGTCCATTTTTCCGGATGCGAAGGACGATCCCATTCTTCCGGAGGTCTCCCGCGGGAGTGTCAAAATATATCGAACGCAAGTTGTGGACTTGACCAGGGGACGCAGCATGGCGAACCGTCGAATTCAGGGCACGTTCCAAGCCTTGGGGGTCGGTTTTGAATTTGACCTCGATTTCCTGCCCGTTTTTGGGGCATGCAACCGGATCCGCAGCGTCAGCCAATTCGGTGGTTATTCCCCCAGCCAGCTCACCCATCAGACGTTTTCCCTCACCTTGCCGGCATACTGTTGACTAAGTTCGTGCCCGTCAAGTTTGGCAATGCGAGCAATGCCGGCTGCACCGTTGCTGAAAAATAGCTTCTCCAATTAGCCAACACGGCAGCCGAACAAAAACGACGTTTGAATGTCATTGACTGGGCATATCGAATCACTGAAGCACTACCCATGAGTTTGCGGAATCATGAATTGCATCAGATAGGTGCGCTGCCGCTTTTTATCGATGCCGCGGGAGTTATCGAGGTGTGCCTCGTGACAGCAAGAGGCAGCGGACGCTGGATCATTCCCAAGGGCAATCCTATTCCCGGCCTTGCCCCCCATGAGGTGGCCGCACAAGAAGCTCTCGAGGAAGCTGGGCTTGTGGGCCATGCAGAACGGCGTTGTATCGGAACTTTTGAATTCGCAAAGCGCAGCGGCAGCGAAAGAACCTGTTATGTCGATGTTTATGTGCTCAACGTCGAGCGCCAATTGCGGAAATGGGCGGAGATGAATCAACGATCAATTCTCCGCTGCAATGTGCGTACCGCGCTATCCTTGGTTTGCTCACCCAACCTTGCCGCACTCATGAAGCAGCACTTGTCACATTACATCCGAGAACCTCATTCCGGTGGAAAGGCGAGAGTCCGGCTTCAATAGAAAGCTAAGCGGCTCACGTTCGAGACGGCGAGCCTGAGACCTGCTCCTGAAAACAGTGCCGTGCCAACATTCGGTCCCACGCCGATTGCCGCCGCACAATCGTTGGATGGAACCGGCTGCGGCAACCGCAAGCTTTATAGAGTTCGTCAGTTCTTTTCCACTATGCAGGCAGCACCCTGGGATGTGAGCTGCGCACATAGTCTTTCAGCGTCACTCCGGCTATCGCGGCCGATCATGACGCGCACGATCTTGCGGCGGCCGCGGCTCAGGTTCCTCTTGCGCAGAACGAGGGGCTTCTCGCCCTTGAGGAGCGCGGCATGGCGATCGGTAATGGTCCGAAAGGCATGAAGGGCCCGCGTTTCCGAAAAGCCGGCGGAGATAACGACTCCCCACCGTTTCCACTGGGCCCGTCCAGCAGGGGATACTTCCTGGGGGCTTAGCTCCCGCATGACAAGGCTCGTGCATTGAACGGCGAAATCGCCCGACGCGCCGATGGCGGGGATGGGAAACTCCTCCGTTGCCGTCTTCCACTCCTCGTGACCGCGGCCGGTAATCGACATGACGTAGTCCTGGGTCTCGAAGGGAAGGCCGCCGGTTCCTTCCATCCAGCGGCGGATGCGGTCTTCGCCGGCATTATAGGCGGCCGCAGCACGCCCGAGGTTGCCGTAGGTATGCCGCAACTCGGCAAGATAAAGGGCTGCGGCCGCGAGGGCCTGCTTGGCATCGAAGGGATCGGCGAGGCCGCGAAGTTTCGCCGTTCCCGGCATGAACTGGGCAATCCCTTCCGCCCCCTTGGGACTGACGGCACCTGGATCGAACAGGCTTTCTTTCCAGATGAGGCGGGCGAAGAAGTTTTCTGGAATGCCGTTCGCGGTAGCTTGCGTGGATATCTCGCTGCAGATCTCCGCAGCGAAAGCCTGCTTTCCCACCTTGGGCGTGGGTGTTTCGGCCTTTATCTTCTCAGCCTGTGATACAGGGCACAGCAACACGATCATCAAGACGCTGAGCGAAGTCAGTTTCGTCGCACTCGTGTCGCCGGATTTCATAGTTTTCTGCTGTCATAGGCCCAGTGGAGGAGCGCCTGGCGCTGTCGCGGCCTACAGTGGAGGTCGCCGCTCTCGCAATTGCGCTTGAGCTGCGCCACATGGCGTTTGACAGCTTTCCAACGCCCGATCTGGCGCCGGTCTTCCTCAAAGAGGCGGCGGCCCATGTAGTAGCGGCAATACCATTGAAACCAGCCGCGCGGATCGTCTGAATGAAGCCAGCCCTTCTCCAGCCAGACTGACAGGGGCTGGCTTGCGGTCACTCCAAAATAATTACAGGCGGGATCGTGTCCGCGGGGCGACAGTCTGGCGCGGGCAAACCAGCTTTTTGGAAATTCGCTTTTTGTGTCGGTCATATATTTTCCGCCGAAGACTCCGAGTTGGAGCATCTGTTGCGGCGTCAGCTCTGGTTCGAAATCGGATTCGAAGTTCCGCCCCGCCGGTTCCGTCAACGCATAGCGGTAGCCCCGTTGCATTTTGTCATTCACCGTGATGACGCGTTTCTTCATGCTGGACTGTTTTACCTTACCGATCGCCGAGTATCGACTGGATCATGGGCCGGACGCTGAGCAGCAGGGCGTCGGCCATCGCCGCGTGGCCCTCTGCCGTCGGGTGGAGTGCGCCTGTGGTTTCGGAGAACACTCCCGCTGAAGTCTTCTCATCGATTTTCCCGGCCCGGTCGATGACCTTCTGATTGATTACCATGTAGGCGTCGTTGAAGGTGCGGACCCAGCGCTGGCGCATCGCATAGGGGAAATTTTGAGTGGCTGGATTGTAGGGCCGCCACTCGCGGGCCTTGCCCGACCAGCTCGATTCGCATGTGGCGGTCTCGCGTTCGGCCTTGCCCCAGCATGGAATGATGAGGGCTTCGGCGGGGTCGCCGGAGCGTTCCGGGTTACGTGCGCAGAAACCGTGGCCTTCAAACATCTTGTCGGCGTAGGAGTGACCGGCGAACGTCCAGCCATGATCTTCGGACAATTCGCGCATGCGGGTGAACAATTTGGGAAACTGATCGCGGACCGCCGCCAGGCGGTCGGCGCCGGCGACCAGCCATGAGGAAAACATGTCGAGCGACTGGTTTGCCGGAAAGCGGTCCTCGGCATCGCCGCTATCATCATAGGCTTCGCAAATGCCGCCCCGTTCATTGGTCACCAGATCGGGATAGGCAGTCAAGACGATGCGCGAGGGATCAAAAACCCCGTCTCCGGCGGAGTAGAGTGGAAGTGCCGTCTCGAGCGCCTTGGCAAGGCGCCCATAGGCATCGGGCATAACCTCGCGCATTCTGCTGACGAATTCATCCGCCGAAACCGTGGCGCCGAAGAATTGCGCAATCGTTGAAGAAACGCCGCCACGCAGACTCGCCCACGCGATGACGCTGGAAAAACCGATGTCGTTGCCGCCCACCGACAGGAAAACGAAATCGAGATTGCGCCGGAACTTGTTGTCCGGGCATTTCCACAAATCGCGCTTCTCCTCGGGCTTTTCAATGCAAAGCTCTTTCAGCAGGCGGTAGATCTGCGAATCCTTGGCTCCTCCGGAAAGCGGCCTAGCGGCCGCCTTGGAAGCTATTTCAGTCGCCGCTTCGCGCTCGACATAATATTGGCCGCCGAGAATGCCGTCCTCGATGCCGGCGCCGGAACAAGAGTAATCCAGAAATGTAATCGCGAGCTGGCGGTTTTCCACGGCGATCTGAAGTGCCGCCCGCAGGTTCTGGCCATAGAGCGAGCGGTGGCACAATTGGTCGGTCCAGATTGCTGAACCGCCCACGTGGTTATCCTTGCGGAGAGGATAGAGATTGCGGTAGCGATTTCCATCGCCAAATTCGGCGGGCCGGTCAGGATTGCCCTCGCCGGAAGCGAAACTATCTCCCATGCTTGCGATGAGAATATCGCGGACGGCCGCCGTGACGACGATCGGCTGTTCACCCACCGCGTTGACGGAAATTTCGGCGCTACCGGGATAGGGCAAAGTCCCGCTCACCCGCTCACCGCATCCGGCCGCCGCCACCAGTTCACCGCCAATGCGCCACTCGCATTGCGCCGCCGCAGGCAAGGCTATTCCGCCCACCGCTTGCAGCCAAAGCTGGATATCATGAGCTTTCGGATTGAGATACTCCTCGCCACAGGCCGAATGACGGCGGGATTCCGGATCGTAGCATAGCTTGCCTTCGCCGTTCGCGGCCCAGCCCCGCCAGTCAAAATCCTTCCGGGGCGTATCGCTGAAGGCTATTCGCCGGTCGTTGAGCACGTGTTCCGAACCCAGGACCGATGTGCGGCTTACATAATCGGCGCGGCCATCTTCGGACAGCTTCAGCCGGTTGGCATGGAAAAGATATTCCAACCAGGCATTCTCATGCAGCTGAAAAAACGCCGGATCGCGGAACAGGCGGAAGCGGTTGACCACCTGCCACTCGATGGTGAAGTTGGAACTATCGAGCGTCTGCGCCCCTGCCCGGCCTGGGGGCGTGAGCAGCAGAACCAAAATGATCAACCAAAGGATTTTTCTCATGGCCCGGTTTCTGACGCCGAAACCCGGCCAAGTTGGGGCAGGAAATCAGACCCCGGTGCCCAGCACATGGCCGACGAAAGGGAGCTCGCGGAACTGGTGGGCCATGTCCATGCCGTAACCCACCACGAATTTGTCGGGGCAGATGAAGCCCTGGAAATCCGCCTTGATGTTGGCGGCCAGGTGGCCTGGCTTGTTGAGAAGAACGGCGGTCAGGACATTCACAGCGCCGCGCGCGGCGATCAGATCCTTGGCGAAGGCGAGAGTGCGGCCGGATTCGAGAATATCGTCAATGAGCAGGACATCGCGGCCCCTCACTTCGGATTCGACATCGCGCAGCACCTCAACGCGGCCCGCCGATTTTGTGGCGGCCCGGTAGCTGGCGAGAATCATGAAATCCACTTCAGGCGACAGGCCCGCATGGTGCATGGCGCGAATGAGATCGGCGGCGAAAACGAAACTCCCCTTGAGTATGGGAACAACCAGCAAACGATCCGGCTTGCGGGTGGCGATGGCACGGGCAATCACGGTGATCTGTGCTGCTATTTCCGCCGCGGAGAAAAGCACACCAATGCGATGGCCGTCGATGGTGATTTCATTCATGGACGGCAGTTGAGCCGATTTCGTCCGCATGGGCAAAACGGATTTGCAAGTTCCTGGCGGTTTCGGGCGGCGAGGCGACGCGGGTCACGAAACTGGTGACCTCACCAGGCCTGAGCGGACGGGCGCCTGAGTCAAGCGTCCATTTGTAGACTTCGGCGTTGGCTTCATCGCTCAAGCCAAAACGGAGCGAGGGGATTTTGCGGTCACGGCCCGATATGTTGGCGATCTCGCCCTTGACCGCAAGGACCCGGGCGCCGTCCACCACCATGTGCTGCATTTCGATGCGGCGAAGATCGATGCCATAGATGTTGATATCCCGGCCCAGCGCCCTATAGGCGCTGATCGTCGCAGGGGCGGCTCGGACCACCGCTTCGGGAAACGCCATGGCCATGATGAGCGGTGCGACCAAGGCGGTGGCGAAGGCCGCCCACGCGGCCATGCGGCGCTGGCGCTGGTGGCGTTTGACGGCGAAATTGTCCCGGGCGGTGCGGGAGGCCTCGACCAGGCGGCGGATTTCGGCGTCGGGCTCGAACCGGTCGATGACCGCGGGAACGTTCGCCGGCGGGTTGCTTGTGACGTCGATGGCGTGACCCTCGAGCCAGCTTTGGCCGCAAGCGGCGCATTTGATCATGGTGCCTTCCGCAGCAATCCGCGAAGCCGGCATATCGTAACGCGTGGCGCAGGATGGGCAGGAGACTATCATGGCGGCCTGGAGGTTAACGGCAGACAGGGTTAATGGCGCGTTAATGATGGCCATGTTGAATGGCCCGGACATGGAGGAGTGAGGCTTGGTCCGGCTTGAGAATGTAGGTTTGCGTTATGGGCACGGCCCGGAAATCCTCAGGGATGTGACCTTCCGCATGGAGGCGGGCGGCTTCAGGTTTCTCACGGGTCCTTCGGGTGCCGGCAAGACCTCGTTGCTCCGCCTTTTGTTTCTCGCCCTCAAACCGACACGTGGGCTGATCAGGCTGTTCGGCGAGGATGCAGCGGCGTTTGACCGGGCGAGGCTGCCGCTGATCCGCCGCCGCATCGGGGTGGTGTTCCAGGAGTTCCGCTTGCTCGACCATCTCACGACCTATGACAATGTGGCGCTGCCATTGCGCGTGGCAGGCCAGCGGGAATCGCGGTATCGCGCCGATGTCATGGACCTTCTGAGCTGGGTCGGCCTTGCCGACCAGGCGCAAGCCTATCCGCCGGTGCTCTCGGGCGGCGAGAAGCAGCGCGCTGCCATCGCCCGCGCGGTTATCGGGAAACCGGAACTGCTGCTGGCCGATGAACCCACCGGCAATGTCGATCCGGCGCTGGCCCGCAGGCTGCTGCATCTCTTTGTCGAGTTGAACCGTCTCGGCACCACGGTGCTGATTGCTACCCACGACCACAAACTGGTGCAGCAGGCGAAGGCGCCGGTGCTGCATCTCGAACGCGGCGAGCTTCGTGGCCCATGAAAGGCCATCGTCCCGGAGCTATCATCCCAGCGCGTGCGGGCTCGCTCAAGTCGCTCACTGTGACCATGGCGGTGATGTGTTATCTCGCCTGCCTCGCCATCGGCGCACTCATTCTCATCAATCGCGCGGTGCAAAGCTGGACTGGCGGTCTCGCCCGCGAGGTCACGGTTCAGGTGCGGCAATTGCAGGGAGTCGATATTGATGCGGAGCTTGGCAAGGCGGATATGCTGCTCAAGTCCTTTCCGGGCGTTGTAAGCACAGCCGTGCTCGACCGGGACGCCGGAGCCAAGTTGCTGGAGCCGTGGCTTGGCAACCGCAACCTTGACGACCTCCCCGTGCCCCGGCTCGTTCGCGTCGTGGTCGATGTCGCGGCACCGCCGGATTACCGAGCATTGGCCGCGGCGCTCAAGGGCCAGGTGAAAGGTGCTAGCCTCGACACGCATCGACGCTGGCAGGCGGAACTCACGCGCATGGCCCGGGCGCTATCGCTCCTGTCATACGCGGTGCTGCTGCTCATCTGCATCTCCGCCGTCGCCATCGTAATCTTCGCCACGCGCACGGTGCTTGACGCCAACCGGCCGGTGGTCGACGTTCTGCATCTGGTGGGCGCCAAGGACAGTTACATCTCGCATCAGATCGACGGGCGATTTCTCAAGACGGGACTGTGGGCGGGGCTCATCGGCGTGATGCTGGGGCTTATCACCTTCCTGCTCCTCGGCCTCACGGGTTCGGAAGGAGCGGGCGGCGTGGCCGATGCAAGCCGGGGCCTGTTGTTCGCGGCTCCGGAGATCGCGGTGTGGAGCTATGCCATTCTGCTGATGGTGCCGGTTGCCGCGACACTCATCAGCCTGATCACGTCACGCATCACTTTGATCCGTATGCTGAGGAATGTGCGGTGATTGCGTTTCGCTCGCTTGTCTTCAATATTGCGTTTTACGTCAACCTCGCCCTCTTCCTCCTGCTGGGATTTGGTTTCTTTTTTTTGCCGCGCAAATGGGCGATCCAGGCGCTGCAGGCCTGGGCACGCTCATCCCTTTGGCTGATGCGCGTGCTTGTGGGCACCGGGATTGAAGTGCGGGGTCGCGAGCACGTTCCGCACGGGGCCTCGCTCGTAGCGGGCAAGCACCAGTCGGCGTGGGAGACCTTCGCCATCCTGCCCTATCTCGACGATCCCGCCATGGTGGTGAAAAAGGAACTCACTTTCATTCCGTTCTACGGCTGGTTCATGCACAAATTCCGCATGATCGGGGTGGAGCGGAGTGCGGGCTCCCAGGCGTTGCGTAATTTGATTCAGCGCGCCAAAGAGGAAGTTGCCACGGGACGCCAGATCGTCATCATGCCGGAAGGCACAAGGCGCGTCCCCGGCGATCCGCCCGACTACAAGCCGGGCGCTGCCGCCCTGTATGGCGCGCTCGGCATTCCCTGCGTGCCCTTCGCGCTCAATTCCGGCCTGTACTGGCCGCGCCGCAAGTTCCTGCGCTATCCCGGCACGATCATTCTCGAATTCCTGCCGCCGATTTCAGCGGGTTTGCCGCGAAAGGTTTTCCAAGAGCGTCTTGAAGGCCAGATCGAAACCGCAACTACCCGCCTCGTTGCCGAGGGGCGGGTAAAGACGTCAAAGTACAAATAGAGAACAATTTCTCGACTCACGGCGTTTAAGGGGTTATCATGTTGCCCCTGTGGACGGACAAAGCATGGATCAGAAACCAGCCAGCGCCCTCGATCCTATCGCCCATGAGATCTGGGACATGAAATACCGTCTTAAAACCGCAGACGGGACGCCTGTCGATGCTACGCCGGAAGAAAGCTGGTGGCGCGTCGCCCGGGCCGTAGCCGCCGCGGAACCGGAAGCCCACCGGGAGCGCTGGGCGGAAGCCTTCCACGGTATTCTCTCGGGCTATCGCTATTTGCCGGCGGGCCGCATTCTGGCGGGCGCGGGGACGGAGCGTGCCGTCACGCTGTTCAATTGTTTCGTCATGGGGACTATTCCCGATTCGCTTTCGGGCATTTTTGACGGCCTGAAGGAAGCGGCGCTGACCATGCAACAGGGCGGCGGCATCGGCCATGATTTCTCGACGCTCCGCCCCAAGGGAGCGCCGGTGAAGGGCGTGGGGGCAGATGCGTCGGGGCCGTTGAGCTTCATGGATGTGTGGGATTCCATGTGCCGGACCATCATGTCGGCTGGCACCAGGCGCGGCGCCATGATGGGCACCATGCGCTGCGACCATCCCGATATCGAGAGTTTCGTCGCGGCCAAACGCGATGCCGCGCGCTTGCGTAATTTCAATCTGTCGGTGCTGGCGACGGACGCTTTCATGGCCGCAGTGAAGGGCAATGGCGACTGGCCGCTGGTGTTCGAGGGAAAGACGTTCCGTGTACTGAGGGCTCGCGATCTGTGGGACCAGATCATGCGGGCCACCTATGACTATGCCGAACCAGGCGTCGTGTTCATCGACCGGGTGAATGCCGAAAACAATTTGGCCTATTGCGAAACCATCAGCTGCACCAATCCTTGTGGCGAACAGCCGCTGCCGCCCTATGGCGCCTGTCTCCTGGGTTCGGTCAATCTGGCGCGCTTCGTTGACAGCCCTTTCGAGGATGATGCTCATGTCGACGAGAGCGAGCTCGATAAAGTGACGGCGATCGCCATTCGCTTCATGGACAATGTGATCGATGTGTCGAATTACCCGCTTGAGGCACAACGGCGGGAAGCCCAGGCCAAGCGGCGCATCGGCCTCGGCGTTACGGGATTGGCCGATGCGCTGGCCATGTGCGGAATTGTCTATGGCACCGAAGGCGCCGCCAGCGCCGCCAAAGGCTGGATGGCGCGGATCGAGGCCGCAGCCTACGGCGCCAGCACTAGCCTTGCCAAAGAGCGCGGCGCATTTCCGCTGTTCGACAAGGACCGCTATGGCGCCTCGGGTCACGCATCGCAATTGCCCAAGGCCACGCGGGAGGCGATCAAGCGCCATGGCATCCGCAATGGGCTCGTGACGTCGATTGCGCCGACGGGCACGATTTCGCTTTTTGCCGGCAATGTGTCGAGCGGCATCGAACCCATTTTCAGCATCGGTTACGACCGCAAGATATTGCAGGCCGATGGGACCCGGCGCACCGAGCGGGTGACCGATTACGCCGCCCACCTGTGGTGGACGCTTAAGGGCAAGGATACGCCGTTGCCGCAGGCTTTCGTCACGGCGGAGACGCTCTCGCCCGAGGCGCATCTCATCATGCAGGCGGCAGTGCAGCGCCACGTGGACAGCTCGATCTCCAAGACCATCAATGTGCCGGCGTCACTTTCCTTCGACGATTTCAAGAAGGTCTATGAGCGGGCCTATGATCTTGGGCTGAAGGGCTGCACCACATTCCGGCCCAACGATGTGACGGGTTCGGTGCTGTCGGTCGAACCCGCCTCACGCACGGGTGAGGTCGTTTACATGAAGCAGCCGCTGGAGCGGCGCGAGGTTCTGCCCGGCTTCACCTACAAGCTCAAATGGCCGGAAACCGACCATGCCATCTATATCACGGTGAACGACATTCTCGACGGCGGACGCCGCAGGCCCTTCGAGATTTTCATCAACTCCAAGAACATGGAGCACTATGCCTGGACGGTAGCGCTGACGCGGATGATCTCGGCGGTGTTCCGGCGGGGCGGCGATGTCACCTTCGTTGTCGAGGAGCTAAAGGCGGTGTTCGATCCCCGCGGCGGGCAATGGATGGCGGGGCGCTATGTGCCGAGCCTGCTGGCAGCCATCGGTGGTGTTATCGAAAAGCACATGATCGAAACCGGCTTCCTTAAGCGCGAGGATCAGGATCGGGGCGTGGGTGTGCAGATCGCCGTGGGGGAGCGGCGCTCGTCATGCCCGCGCTGCGGGGAGCAGGCGTTGGTATTCCAGGAGGGGTGTGCGACCTGCCTTTCCTGCGGATTCTCGAAATGCAGCTAGAATCGGCTTGACAAGAGCGCGCGGTTGTTCTAGTTTTGTTCCCATGCTTCTACAAGGCTTTCCCATCTCCGCAAAACTCCCCGAAGACTTGGGCTTCGGCGAGCGCTTCTGGTACTGGCGCGGCGCTTCGGGGCGGAATTACATCCATTCGATCTATGGCGCCGATACCTGCCCGCCATTGCCGGGAGCGGTCTATGTGGCGGTGCGGGGCCAAGGCCGCGGGCGGCGGGCCGTTGCCACCGGGCGCTTTCCCAATTTCTGTGACGGATCGATCAATGGCTTGGCTCCTATGCCGGATGGTGTCGAGGCGGACGAGATTCATGTTCACCTGCTGGCGCGTAATGACCAGGATGCCGAGGCAGTGTCCGAGGATCTAAGCCGGGCGTTGGGTGAATCGGCGCCGTTCGCCAACGGTTATGGAAGTGTCGCCGCACTCGCTGCGGCCTGACTGGCAAGCTGCACTCCCAGCGCCTCAAGCCGTGCATCGTGGATGTTCATGTCGCGGAGGTGGGCCAAGGTGTTGAACACGTAATCGATGCAGTTGCCCGAGATGCCCCGGCCCTGCCGCGCCAGCCTGAGCAGTTCTTCCTCGGCGAGCTTGCCCGCGTACTGCCGGTGGGAGCGGTCGACCAGATAGGTGATGGCTTCCACCATTCGTCCGCTGTTTTTGAGGCCCACGGGTTTGCGGGCTTCGAGATAGACCATCGTTACCTGTTCGCGCGCGCGCAAATAGGCGAGTGTTTCGTCCCAGCGCGCCGCCTCGACTCGGAAGGCCATTCCGTGGCAAGAGCCGCCGCGATCCAGCCCCAAGACGAGGCCGGGATGTTCGGATGTTCCGCGATGGACGAAAGAGAAGACGCAAAGGGCGCGATGAAACCCGCGAATCAACGCCGGTTCGCTTTCCGCATAATCGAATCCCGGCCGCCACATGAGCGAGCCGTAGCCGAACACCCAGAATTCACGCGATGCTGTCATGGGGCTCCTATAACCAATGTCCGGCGTAAGTAAAACAAACGGAATTCGCAGGCGGCCATGGCGCATGTTCGCGCCGCTTGCGGCCCTGATCGCCGTTTTTATTCTGTGGTCGGCTTACTGGTACGTGGCGAATTCCGCGGCGCAGAAATATGCGGGCCTTTATCGCAGCCAGCTGAACGATCGGGGCTTCAGCCTCGTCTGCGGCAGCGAGAGCTGGGGCGGCTACCCCTTCCGTTTCGAATTCACCTGCGCCGATCCAACGATCAAATTTCCCGGCGGCGCGACCGCGCGCAGCGGCGCAGTGCTCGCCGTTGCCCAAGCTTACAACCCTACACACGTCATTGCTTTGATCGACGGTCCAACCGAAATCACATCGCCTGATAGTGCGCCACGCACACTCACACACGGGCAGGCCGTCATCAGCGTTGTGGCGCGGAGCGAAGGCATTCCGCGGATAGCGGCGCAAATTCCAGACTTCAACGGGTCTGGGGTGTTTCTGGCCGACGGCATTCAAATCCATACCCGCCCCGCTGACAATGGCGGCAACGATATTGCGATAACGGTGGAAGGGGCGAGCTACAACGAACCGGGCAAACCCGCTCTCGCCATCGACCACGCGCAGCTTCTCGCAACACTTGCCGCAAACTACAAGCTGGCGATCGGCGATCTTCAGTTCAACCAGGGCGAATTGAAACTCTGGGGCCAGGGAGCGGTAGAGCTTGATGCGGAAAACCGGATCGAAGGCCGCATCACCGCCCAAACCAACGATCTCGGGCGGCTGCTTGCCGTACTCGATCCCCACATCGAAATGGAGGAACAGGACCGTGCCACGCTCAAGGCGATCCTTGGCCTGCTCGGCAAGGAGGCCAAAGCCGATCTGGTTGCGCGAGACGGCGAGTTTTTTATCGGGCCGATAAAAGCCGGCGAACTGAGACCGCTCTATTGATCCTTGGCGGGACGGCGGCCGAAATCGGGTGAGGCCGTGTCCTGGCCCGCGGCGATGATGCCGCGGCGGATTTCGCGGGCGCGTGTGAACAGACTGTGGAGCGATTCGCCGTCGCCCCAGCGGATGGCCCGCTGCAAGGCGGACAGATCCTCGGAGAACCGCCCGAGGGTTTCGAGAACCGCATCGCGATTGTTGAGGAAAACATCGCGCCACATGACGGGATTGGAGGCGGCAATGCGGGTGAAATCGCGAAAGCCGCCGGCGGAAAACTTGATGACTTCCGAATCGGTCACTTCCTCGAGATCCGCCGCCGTCGCCACGATATTGTAGGCGATCAGATGAGGCAGATGACTAGTGATCGCCAGCACGAGATCATGGTGCTCCGGCGTCATGGTCTCGACATTAGAACCACAGGCACGCCAGAATTTTTCCAGCCGCGTAACGGCGGCGGGATGGCTGTCGGGCAGCGGCGTGAGCACGCACCAGCGATTGGTGAAGAGTTCCGCAAATCCCGATTCGGGGCCGGAAAGTTCGGTGCCGGCGATGGGATGACCTGGAATAAAATGGACGCCCGCGGGCACATGGGGGCCGACGTCGCGCACCACAGCACCTTTCACCGAACCCACATCACTCAGAATAGCTCCGGGCTTCAGGGCGGCGGCGATCTCGCGGGCAATTTCGCCGTAGGTGCCGATGGGTGAGCAGAGAAAAACCAGATCGGCGCCGCGAACAGCCTCGCTCGCAGTTCCATGCACGCTATCGACGAGGTTTAATTCACTCGCCTTCTTCCGTGTCTCCTCACTGCGGGCAAAGCCTGAGATGTGGCCCGCAAGTTTTTCCCGCCGCATGATGTGGCATAGAGACGAGCCAATGAGGCCGATGCCGATCACGGCGACGCGTTCGAACATCAGGCTCATGCGGCAAATTCCCCGAGGGCAGCAAGGACAGCGCGATTGGCCTCTTCGGTGCCAATGGTCAACCGCAAGGCACCTGGCAATCCATAGGCCTCCATACGCCTGAGAACGATACCGTGCCTTAGCAAAAACTCATCGGCGGCGGCTGCATTCTTTTTTTTAGCCACTGGAAAATGTATCAGCAGGAAGTTGCCAATGCCCGGCGTCACCTTAAGACCGATGGCTTCCAGTTCTCGTCTCAGCCAGGGCAACCACAGTTCGTTGTGGGCGATGGCCTGTTCGACAAACTCGTGGTCGCCCAAGGCTGCAACGCCCGCCGCAATCGCCGGCGCACTTACATTGAAGGGGCCGCGCACACGGTTCAGCGCATCGGCCACGTGGGCCGGGCAATAGGCCCACCCCAGGCGAAGGCCGGCCAAGCCATGGATTTTCGAGAAGGTGCGCGTCATCACCACATTGTCGAAGGTGGAGACGAGCTCCATGCCTGCCTCGTAGTCGTTGACGCGGACATACTCGGCGTAAGCCGCATCGAGCACCAGCAGGACATGGCGGGGCAAGCCCGCATGCAAGCGTTTTACTTCGCTGAAAGGCAGATAGGTTCCAGTCGGGTTGTTGGGATTGGCGAGAAAAACCAATCTGGTGCGCGCGCTCACACAGGCGAGCATGGCATCGACATCGACTGTTTCATTGTGCTCGGGCGCCACCACAGCTGTCGCACCATTGGCCTTGATGGCGATGGGGTAGACCAAAAAACCGTACTGGCTGTAGATCGCCTCATCGCCCGGCCCCAGATAGGCGTGGGCGAGGAGCTGAAGCAATTCATCGGACCCAGCGCCACAGACAATGTTTTCAGCCTTGAGGCCATAGCGCGCGGCGATGGCTTCGCGCAGCGCCGCGGCCGACCCGTCGGGGTAGAGTTCGAGCGCTGCCGCTTCCGCCCTGTAGGCCGCAATCGCCAGCGGGCTGGCACCCAACGGGGATTCGTTCGACGACAGCTTGAAAACCTTAACGCCGTTGACGCCGCTCCTTCCCGGCACATAGGGCGCAATATCCATAATGCCGGGCTTTGGATTTGGCCGCACCGCCGCCGCCATCGTTTCGCTCATGGGCTTACCTCGCAAGGGCTGGGATAGCGCCCCGCCACCTTGACACCAAGAGCGGCATTGGAGCGCATGAGCCCGACCAGCGGCGCTTCATGTTCCGAAAGAAATCCGGGCAGACTGGAAATCCGGCGCGATCCTGATTTCAATTGCCACCGCGGTTGAGGGAGAAAGTCGCGGGGCAGCTTGCCGTCGCTGACAATGAGCGTTTCGTCATCGCCCGTGGCCAGTGCCTGGGCATGACCGAAAATCAAAAGCTCAGGCACGGGAGCGCCCGCCAGGACCGGCAGGATACCAATGATTCTCGCTTCACCCGCCCGGCCTTCGGCAAAAGCTTCGGCCCAGGAGGAACTTGTTTCCACAACGCAAATGTCGCCGGAGTTCATATTCACCTGGAGGAGCGCCTGGGCTTCGTCGCGATACTCTTCGACAGGAAGTGCGCCGAAATGATCCCTGAGCTTCAACCTCAGCCCCATCTGGCTGCCGAGTTTCTTCGGGATATGGAGGGTGACGGCGGCCTGAAACAGGGTCGAGGAAGTGAGGATGATGCGCCAAAGACGCACCAGAAGTTCAGGCGGCACCGTGCCCTCGCCACGTTTCAGCAATCTCCGCATGATCACGGCCTCGCGGGCCGGTCGAATGGGAGATGAGACGAGCGTGCCGGCGCCGTTCTTGTAGTTGCGCACTTTCTCGGAGGCCTGAAGGCGGCTCGCCATCAGATCGAGAATCGCATCGTCGATGCCATCGATCTCCTGGCGGATGTCGTCCAGCACCGTATCCTGCGCGGCCGGCGTACTCATGGCCCCAATCCCGTTACCGATCTCAGCCGTCCCCGCCTCGAACCGTGCAAGGCGATGACATTCATAGGTGGACAACCGTCAAAAGCAAAGCCTCACGGCAATGAGCGGGTGCTGCCTTGGCCGGCAGGAAGCGGCGTTAGCGCCGGCCGAAGCCTAGGCGCCAGACGGCGTGCTCTCTTGCCGGTCGAAATGGCATAGACCTGTTTTATCGCTTCGACGATGACCACGCCTGAAAATCCCGGCATCATGCGGTTGCCGATGCTTTCGAAAACCCCTGCCCACGACAGGAACAGGGCACGGCTGGTGGGGGGCAGGAACAGGACCGGAGACCACGATACCACCGCAAATTGGCTTTCCCGCAACAGCCGGTAAAGTTGCGGGCGCGAAAAAGGCTGGCCATAACCGAAGGGCGAACTGTCGAAGCTGGCCCACAAGCCGCGCCGGTTGGGGACGGCCAGCAACAGTCTTCCTTGCGGCGCCAACACGCGCCAGACTTCCTTCAGCATTTCATCGGGAGCATCGGTGAGTTCGAGCCCATGGATGACCAGCGCCAAATCGACGGTGCTTTCAAGCAGCGGCAGATCGAACTCATCGACCAATGCCGATTGGACCGGCCCTTCCGCCGGCCAATGGATGACGCCTTGCCTTGCCAGCATGAAGGCCATGTTGCGCTGGGCTTCCCTAGCACAATCCTCAAGATAGGGCGTGGCATAGCCCAGCCCCATAACGGTGGCGCCCGCAAGGGGCCCCACACGGGACTTCAGCCTGTTGGCAATGAGCCGCCTTGTGGTATCACCCAGCCGGCTCGTATAGAATTCACGAAGATCGACGATATCCATAGGCAGGATGATACCGGCAAGCCCCTTTCCGGTCATCACTGAAATCAATCAAGGTTGAGCGAACGCCATGTCCCATCTCGAAATGCATCAATTCATCTGCCGGGAGGATAATTACGGCGTTCTGGTCCATGACCATCCCAGCGGCGCCACGGCTGCGATCGACGCGCCCGATGCGGCAGCCATCGAGGGTGAACTTAAGGCGCGGGGCTGGCAGCTGACGCACATTTTTACGACTCATCACCATGAAGATCATGTGGCGGGCAATCTGGCGCTGAAGCAGCAGTTTGGCTGTACCATCATTGGGCCCAAGGAGGAGGCCGAGAAGATTCCGGGTATCCGCAAGCAGGTTGCAGGCGGGGAGAAATTTACTTGGGCGGGGCGCGAGGTGAAAATTTACGCCTGCCCGGGGCACACAAAGGGCCACATTGCCTATCACATACCCTCGGAGTTCTCGCTGTTTGCGGCGGATACGATATTCTCGCTGGGGTGCGGGCGGGTGAACGAAGGCACGCTTGAGGAGATGTACCATTCGGTCAACCAGTTCCGCACGCTGTCGCCGGCGACCTTCATCTATTGCGGCCATGAATATACCGAAGCCAACGCCAAATTCGCCATGTCGGTGGAGCCCGCCAACCGGGCCCTGCAACAGCGGACCGGCATCGTCACCAAGCTTCGCCGGGAGGGGAAGATGACCTGTCCCACGACGCTCGGCGAAGAACTCAAGACCAATCCTTTCCTCAGGGCCGACAGCGCGGAAATCCGCCGCAACTTCAAGATGGAAACCGCAACAGACGCCGAGGTGTTCGCCGAACTCCGCCGCCGCAAGGACAATTTCAAGTCATGAAGCTCCGCCAATTCAAGGCGCTCACGTTCGACTGCTATGGCACGCTGATCGATTGGGAAAGCGGCATGGTGGAGGGGTTGAAGCCGCTGACATCGCTGGCGGCCAAAAAGCTCGCGCGCGATGTTGTTCTGGAAGCACATGCGCGTCACGAATCGTCACAGCAGATATTCACACCGGCAATGAAATACAGCGAGCTTCTCGCGGTGGTTTATAAGCGCCTTGCGGAAGAGTGGGGCGTCAATGCCTCGCTGGAGGAATGTCAGGCCTATGGAAACTCGGTGAAGGATTGGCCGGCCTTTCCCGATTCCGTTGAAGCCCTCGCCTATCTCAAGAAGCACTACAAGCTGGTCATCCTGTCCAACATCGACAATGCCAGCTTCGCCCATAGCAACCGGCGGCTGCAAGTTGCCTTCGATGCGGTCTATTCGGCGCAGGATGTGGGTTCCTACAAGCCCAGTGACCGCAACTTCGATTACATGATTGGAAAACTGCAAGGTCTCGGCATTGCAAAATCCGAAATTCTTCACACCGCCGAAAGCCTGTTTCACGATCACGCACCGGCCAACAAGCACGGGCTTGCGTCCTGCTGGATTTACCGGCGCCATGGCAAGCAGGGTTTTGGGGCCACGATGAATCCCGGCGTTACGCCCAAAACCGATTTCCGCTTCAACAGCATGGCCGAACTGGCGGCGGCGCACCGGCAAGAGACGGGCGGCTGATTATTTCCGAGCCCGTGCCATCCAGCGGCCGCCAAAAATACTCATGATCACGGCAGCGATAACGATGGCACCGCCAATGAAGGCGGCTCTTCCCGGTTTCTCGCCAACGAAGAGCCACGGCCAGAGCGGATTGATCACGGCATCGAGCATGACAACCAGGGAAAGTGTTACCGCGGGGACCGATCTTGCGCCCTTCACAAAAAAGATCAGCGGGATGGCCAGCTGCAACGGGCCCATGGCAGCGAGGATAAGCACATCGCGGGGCGCCACATCGAACCCGCCGCCGGAATGGCCGGCGAAGAAGCCAACAACACCCGCGGCGAAGAACGTGACGAACCCGCCGACACAAATCGCGGGCACCATGTCAACGCCGCGATAGCGCCGCAGCACCAGCGTATTCCCCGCAAAGGCCAGGGGCACGCAAAGCGAAACGAGGATGCCCAGGAGCCTGCCGCCTTCGAGCCCATCGTGGGCGATAACGCCAACGCCAACGAGCGCCAGCAGGGCCGCGCCCCAGGCGGCGGCACCGGGCTTTTCTCCCGTGATCCACGGGCTGAGCAAGCCCGTAAAGATCGGCGAGGAGGCGCCGATGACCGAAATCGTGGCAACGCTTACGAGAGTGAGCGAGGTGACGTAGAGCGTCGAGGTAATCGTAAAAAATCCAGCCGACAGGCAAAGGGCCAACAATGGAATGGCGCGAAACCTTGCGACAGTTCCCCGGCCATAGATCGCCACCAGATACACAAGCAGCGCCACCGACATCCAGTAACCGCGCCAGCAATTGATCTGCCAGCCATCAAGACCGGGAAGCAGGCGGACAAAAATGCCCGAGAGACTCCAGCCGAGGGTTGCGAGAAGGACAAAGCCGATTCCGGTCCCATAGCTCTGCTCACTCATCCGCATGGATCAAACAGCCCGCTGCGCCGTCCGCGCAATCCACTGGCCGCCCAGGATGCTGAGGAGCACCGCGCCAAGAATAATGATGCCGCCCAGAAAGGCGGAAGCTTCCGGACGCTCTCCGATAAATACCCACGGCCACAGCGGATTGAGCACGGCATCGAGCATGGCAATGAGGGAGAGCGCGATCGCCGGAACCGAGCGGGCGCCGCGCGCATAAAAAATCAGCGGAATGGCAAGTTGCAAGGGCCCCATTAGAGCAAGAAGGACCAGCGACCTCAGATCGATTTCGAACCCGCCGCCCGGATGGCCCGCGATAAATCCGAGAAGACCCGCGCCCACGAAGGAAAATACGCCGCCCAAAAAAAGTGAAGGCATCATATCCAAATGGCGGTAGCGCCGGAGAAGCAATGTTTGCAGGGCAAATGTCGTGGGAACGCCAAAGCTGGTCACGATACCGATCCAGCGTCCCGTCTCAAGCCCGTTCCAGCCGATCACGGCGGCGCCGCCAAGGGCCAAAAACGCCGCGGCCCAAGCCAGCGCCGATGGCCGTTCATTGGTGAGCCATGGGCTGAGCAGGCCGGCAAAGAGCGGCGACGTCGCGCCAATCACCGAGACGGTGGCCGTGCTGGCCAGCGTGAGCGAGGTTACATAGAACGTTGTCCCCACCGCAAAACACAGGGTGGACGAAAAAAGCGCTACGGTGGGAATAGCCCGGAATCTTGCTGGAAACGTCCAACCATACCTGAAGGCCAGGTAGCACAGCAACGCCGTCGCCAGCCAGTAGCCGCGCCAGCAATTGATCTGCCAGCCATCGAGGTGCGGCATGAGGCGCACGAAAATGCCGGACAGGCTCCAGCCAAGGGTGGCCAGCAGAACGAAGGTGACACCTGTACCGTAGTTCTGCTGTCCGGTCATGATCCCCCTATATCATGCGCGGAGCGCGTTGTTGTCGGGATCGTAGGGGCTCTCGGGGATCACGGCCGCTTTGAACATCTTGTCTAGAATTTTAACTTCAAGCTGGCTGCCGATGGCGGCGAATTCCGGCTTCACCATGCCAAGCGCCAGCGACTTGTTCACGCGCCAGCCGAAGCCGCCGTTGGTGGCGCGGCCTACGAGCTTGCCTTTGGCGTAGATCGGCTCGGAGCCGCGGGCATCGGAATCCGAATCGGTGACGCTGTGGACTTCCATGGTGACGAAGTTCCAGTTGAGGCCCTTTTCACGGCCCTTCACCAGCGCATCGCGCCCGATGAATTGGCCCTTGTTGGGATGGACGAAACGATCGAGACCCGATTCATAGGCGGAGTATTCGATGGAAAGTTCCCGCGGCACCAGCCTGTAGCTCTTTTCAATCGACAGCGCTCCCATGGCCTTGATGCCATAAGGCTTGATGCCGAACTCTTTGCCCGCTTCCATGAGACAATCGAAGAGAGCAACTTGCTGCTCGATCGGGTGATGGAACTCCCAGCCCAGTTCGCCGACGAAATTGACGCGGAGCGTGTGGGCCGTGGTGGTGCCGACGCTGATCTCCTTGCCCGATAGCCAGGGAAAAGCTTCGTTGGAGAGATCGGCATCGGTGAGCTTTTGCAGAACTTTACGGCTGTTGGGGCCAGCGAGCACCAGAACGCCAAGACGCGTGGTGATGGCATTGAGACGCACGGAACCATCGGCGGGAGCGAGTTTCCGCAGAACGTCGTGGTCATGGCGCTCGAAGGCGCCGGCCGAGACGAGATAAAAGCGCCCCGGCGCTGCCTCATAGACGGTGAATTCCGAGCGCACGCCGCCTTGCGGCGTCAGCAGATGGCAGAGCGCCACGCGGCCCATCTTCTTTGGGATACGGTTCGCCAAAATCGAGTCAAGCCAGTCGCGCGCTTTTGGACCGGTCACCTCCATCTTGGCGAAGGCCGACATATCCTGCAGGCCGACATTGGACATGACATTGCGGCACTCTTCGCCAACGAATTTGAAATAGTTGGAACGGCGGAACGACCACTTCTCGACGATGCGGCCATCTTCGGTTGCCGGCGCATGGTTGTGCGACGACAGGAAATCGGGCGTGGCCAATTCTTTTTCCGAAATAGAATAGCCCGGGGGAGCAAACCAGCCCGGGCGCTCCCAGCCATAGACCGAGCCGAACACGGCACCCAGATCCTTCATGCGGTCATAACAGGGCGTGCGCTTCAGAGGCCGTGCTGCGGCGCGCTCCTCGTCGGGGTAGTGCGGTGTGAAAACGTTGGAGTAGGCTTCTTCATTTTTCACTTTCAGATAGCCGCGTGTGGCATAGGGGCCGAAGCGGCGCGGATCGACGCCCATCATGTCGATGGTGGGTTCGCCGTCGATGATCCATTCGGCCAGTTGCCAGCCGGCACCTCCTGCGGCCGTGACCCCGAAAGAATGGCCCTCATTGAGCCAGAAATTCTTCCTGTCCCAGGCGGGGCCGATGATGGGCGAACCGTCGGGCGTATAGGCGATGGCGCCATTGTAAACTTTCTTGATGCCGACCTCGCCGAAGGCTGGAACCCTGGCGATGGCGGTTTCGATGTGGGGCGCGAG
>JBKKDI010000047.1:0-3999 GCA_046708645.1 Aestuariivirga sp. | reverse complement strand
GGCGATGGACATCCTTCCGCGTGCGTTGACATTGGCGAACATCGCGGAGTACGAGCGTGACAATGCAGATCCTGGGGCTGTGTATGGGGATAAAGCGCGCCGGGACGGTTATCTAAAAATGTACGGCAACATCTGCTTTGACAGCCGAGACAGGTATCTCAATTTTCCCTGGTCTTCCGAAAGGAAGTAACACTACGCCCTTCAAATTGAGGTGGACCCTAGTCCCTTTCCTGTGAACTACCTGTTTTGGGACGGAAGGGCGACGGACGAGTTCTTCTGGACGCACGGCGAGCCTCGCCGCCAACGTTCCGGACGACGTGGTTTTCCGCCCTCTTCCGTCGGGCCACTGGTGAACCACACTTCGATATGATCAGCGATGTCGAAGAACGTGAGCGTGTGGGATCGACGTTGCGCCAAATGCAACGTCTAGAAGCAGTAGGGCGATACGGGTCATCGCTATTTTTCTTTCGTGGGGCTATGGCCGTTATTCAGATTTTCAGAAGTTTCCATCTTAGCCAAGCCGCCATTCTGTCCCGGAAACCGGGACCACCTCATCCCTCACCCGTCGGTCTAATCGATAGCCACGTTGCTGACATGACCAAACATCTCGCCAGCCACCTGCTGAGGAGCATAACGTCGTATCAACGCCTTAGGTCAGTAGATGGAATGACGTTTACCGCAGCGTGCGATTTTGCCATAGCCCGGTATTCACGTCAGCAAGGGACTTCCTTCGACCTCCGGGGTTCGCATCGTGGTTCCAAGCGTTGATAGAGTGGATCGTCACTAGGAATTCGCGCTCAGATACGCGAGGCGAACAAATCCCCATGACCAAGCGCGGCGCCGGGCTCAGCGCACCGCCGATCGTTCTCGTGCGGATTGCAAAACCTCGCCTACAACATCCGCCGCCTCGTGATGCTGGAGCGGATGGCTGCTGTATGAGGGCGAAGTCCGCCTGCGCAGCCGGAAAGAGGTGCCGGGTGTATCCTGCGCAGCCGCGCCGGCGTCAGATCATCCGTCAATTGGCCACTGCGGGCTGACGATCACGCTGCGAAAGCGTATTTATTCGAGGTGCCCTTCATTCTGGCGACGTGGCGGCTGGGGTCACAAATTCGCCTACGAGATCTGGGGTAAAGCGGTGAAAGTCGCCAAGCGGATGCCCTCTAATGGCGCGCAATCAGCGCCGTGACGGTGCGGCCCGTGCCCGCATCGCAAGCGCCGTGATCGAGCAGGTGCGCGGTTTACCACGGTCGCCTGAAATCATCGTCCACACCTGGCGCGAAGGCCGGGAATTCCTGGATGGCATCAGGGAAGCCGATGTGCGTAAAGCTCTGACGAGGTCGATCCGCTGTGGGATGACCCTTCTGGCCCCTGAGATATTCGAGGCGATCTTAGTGGGCGGCAGCCGGCGGTTGCAATCTGGACAGCGTGACAAGGCGATTTCCGATCGCTTGGGAGGCCAATCCAAAATCATCGAGTTCGAGCCTCGTCCCAGCGAAATAACCAAAGCGCTGACAAGCATCGGAATATGCCGTTGCAGCGCAGCTATTGCGGCTCGATCTTTGCTTGCGAAACGACCTTCTTGAATTCCTCCCTATCTGCTTCCAGAAACTGCGCAAATTCGTCCGGGGTATCACCGATCGGCTCCAAGGCCCTGTCGATCAAGTGCTTCTGTCTGAATTCGGAGGCCGCCATGATGTCTACGATGGCTTTGTTGATCTGCTGGACAAGAGGTTTGGGGGTTGCCGCCGGCACCACGATGCCAAAGTAGTTTCGGTTCAGGCGGTCAGTGTATCCAAGTTCGTTCAAAGTCGGGACCTGAGGAAACATTGGCGATCGCTTCGGGCTATCGACCGCAAGTCCAATCAAGGTTCCCTCGGCGATCAGTGACGCAAAGTTGGCACCCCCGAAGAACGCAATCTCGGTGGAGCCGTTGAGAATGCCGGTCAGCGCTTCTCCGCCGCCGCGAAATGGCACGTTGACGATGTCGATGTTGTGTTCCCGGTTGAAGCGTTGCAGAAACAGCCTCTGCGCAACCGCCGGCGTAACGAACGCCAATGGCTTGGCTTTGGCAACAGCCGGAAGTTCTTTCAGAGATTTGATCCCCAGTGACTTATGGGCAACCAAAACCTGCGTGTTGAAGAACAGATTGGTCACTGGCGCGAGGTCTCGCCGCGAATCGTAGCCGACGTTTTTGTATAGAAAATCGGCATATACGAGCGTCTCGCCGGATAGCGCGCAGAGGGTGTAGCCATCAGGTGGCGATTCCGCACAGGCGCGGCCTGCAATCATAAAGTTGCCGCCCAGCCGAGGTTCAATGATGAATGGCTGCCCTAGCCGCTTCTGCAACTCATTCGATAGCGCACGCAGAAATACGTCGAACGTACCCCCCGGACCAACGTTTACGATGATCTTGACCGTGCGCGTAGGATAGGGCTGTGCGCTAGCGTACGACGGGTGCAGCGCCAGAGATGAAAGGAGTGCAAGAAGCGACAGCCGCGTCACGATTCTGCGCCGATCTTGTCCAAATTTCGTTGGTGATGTCATGGATGCGCTCCCGGTTTACATCAAGTCGCGAGTTTTTCAGGCTTCAGCTTCAACAGTGTAGCCGCGTTTTTCCAGAAAATCGCATCACGGCTTGCCTGTGCAATATCGAGATTGGCGATGAGATCGATGGCCTTCCGCTTAAGCGAAGTCAGGGGTGGAGCGTCGCTCCCGTAGACCACGCGCTCTGGTCCCATCCACTCCAGCACCATTTTTAAGGCTGGTTCGTTGTAGGTCACGCTGTCGATATACAACTGCTTCATGTACTCGCTTGGCTTGCGCTTAATCTTCATCGGTTTGTAGGGCCCAAGGAAGAATGCCTCATCGCCAAGCTCATAGGCGTAATCCATCCTGCTGATTGTCTCGCAGATGCCGCCGCCACCGTGCGAAGCTACGAGCTTGACCTTTGGGAAGTCTTCCAGGATGCCGCGGACAATCAGGCGTCCGAGCGCGAGGCACAGGTCGAATGGTCGCCCAATGCTGGAGGCCAACCTATACTCGCGCATTCGCTCCTCGCCGAAGCCGGCGTTCGGCGGATGGATCATCACGGGCACATCCAGATCTTCGATCAGCTCCCAGAACGGTCGCGCCTCATCGTCGTCCGGGTAGCTTCCCTTGTGACTGGAGTGGATGAACACGCCCTTCAAACCCAAGTCGCCGATCGCGCGCTCGGTCTCTTTGATGAAGGCCGGGCCGCCGCATGGCAGGATCGTCGCAAACGAATAGAGGATGCCCTTGTGGTCGTCTTGAACTCTCGCGGCGTAATCAGTCCACTTCTGGACGGCGGCAAGTTCTTCGCTACTGCTCTTTCCGCGCAGGTAGTGCGCAGCGTTCGTCACGACGCTAATGTCGATTCCGTTTTCGTTATGAGCTTTGAGAAAATTCTCTAGTACCATGGGGCACCCGCCTTCTCCCCAGCTGGGACCCTCCTTGCCGTCCCAAGTGCCTTTATCGTTTGCAGCCTCTTCGGGCGTATAGATGTGGGCATGCCAATCGATGATCATAGGGCAACTCCTTCAATGCGGAATTGGGTTCAGGAAAGCGAGGCGTGGGCGACTACGCTGCGTCTAAGTAGGACCATTCTTGCTTAAACCGGCGTGTTATCAAAAACGCTCCTTATATCTTCGGGCACGGCACATACTGATAGTTTCTTGGGGCATTTGGGTCGATGGCGGCACAAATGCGCTTTTCCGACTTTCAACAATACACTTTCCGGTTGCCGCATCATTGATGCAGTGGCAACAAACGACTTTGATGTCCAGCTCTCTATATGGTTTTCGTGCGCCCCACCCGGCGGGTCATAAGAAGCGTGCGCTAACGTCAACCAGCGGTGCTTGGACTCCCCACCGTACCGGCAGATCGCGCCAGGGATGCCCACTGACGCGAACAAATGGTGCGTCGACTGATCTAGCCAAGTCATGAAGTTCGGAAAGTAAACAATCTGAGCCGGATCGCAAT
>JBKKDI010000046.1:0-4906 GCA_046708645.1 Aestuariivirga sp. | reverse complement strand
GCCAAGACCAGTTCCAGCATTACTGGAACATCGGCTTCAACCTGTGGAGCCATCATGGCTAGAAGCGCTGCGGCGGCCACGCGCGACGCCTTGCCGCGCATTTGACGGCACAATCCCGCCCATATTTTCCCCGATCGGTTGCCCATGCGCAAATTGACGTTTGAATTTCTCGCCGCCATGGCTTTGACACTCGCGGCCATCCTAGCATTGGCTTCCGGTGTCTTGGCTAATGACGTGATGGTGATGAATGCCTTTGCCCGCGCCTCGGCTACACCACAGACAAGCTCGGGCGTGGCCTATGTCACCCTGACAAATCGTGGTGCGGAAGCGGACAAGCTCCTCTCGGTCGCTTCCAACACAGCTGCCATGGCGCATCTCCATGAGACGATAGCGTTGGACGGCGTGCTGACGATGAAGGCTGTCGACATCCTTGATTTGGCTCCGGGCCAAACCGTTGAGATGGCTCCCGGCGGTTTGCACATCATGCTGACAGGTCTTACGGCGCCGCTGAAGAAGGGCGGCAAGCTCAATCTTGAACTCAATTTCGAGAAGGCGGGCAGGATGATGGTCGAGGTTCCCATCGAAGGCGTGGCGGCCCGTTCCGGTCAGGGCTCGGGCGGCTGAACATTCTCACGCAGGGGCTTCAGCGCTTCATCTTCCGACTTGATCCGCCAGTAGAGCAATGCGCCATTGAGGACCGCGAAGAGGATCGCGTACCACCACAGGCCAAACGCCATGGGCAGAATGAAGATTTCACCGGCTACCACCATGTAATTGGGATGGCGGAAATATTTGTATGGACCTTCCTCGATCAGCATTTCGCCGGGAACCACGATGATGCGCGTGGTCCAGCGCTGCCCAAGCGCCGCGATGATCCAGCCCCGCGCTGCTTCCAGCACCAGATAGGCGAAGATCCACGGCCAGCTTATTTCGAGCCTGAGCGCCAGATACCACAGGCCCGCGAGCCAGATCGAGTGCAAGGCGACGATCAGCAGATAGTGCCCGGAAGCCACTTCGAAACCGCCCCTCGCCAAGAGCCGCTTGGTATTGCGGTGTGCGATGAAAAGCTCGGCGATGCGTTGCAGCGTGACGAGCGAGAGGATGATGATGTTGGTCCACATGGACCGCTACTGTAGCATGGTCATGAAGCTTGCGGTAAAGCCCGGTCCCAGCGCCGAGATGAAGCGGCGCCCGGCGAAGGGTTGAGCCAGGGCGCGCTCGAGGACGAAGAGCACCGTCGGCGCTGACATGTTGCCATAGCCCGCGAGAATTGAGCGCTCATCCTGCAACTGCCCTTGTTCGAGTGAAAAGGCCTGCTCCAGCGCCGTGATTACCTTGGCGCCGCCGGGATGAAACGTGAACCCCTCCACATCGGCCATCGACAGGTCATGGCGGGCGAGGAAAGCGTCGGCGGCGGGACGTAAATCCGCCGCCGCCAGGTCGGGAATGCTGCGTGAGAAGATGGCGCCGAAGCCTTGCGGGTCCATGCGCCAACCCATCACGTCAATCGTGCCGGGCCAGGTATGCTCGCCCGCATGTTCGATCTCGCCGTGGGCGGAGCCTTCGGTGGACACGATACAAGCGGCAGCCCCATCGCCGAAAAGGGCGGTAGCGACGATGTTCGACTTGGTCATTTCATCGGGCCGGAAAGCTAGAGTGCAAAGCTCGATCACCGCAATCAGCACGGTGGAGCCGGGCGAGGCTTCCGCCAGGCGTGCGGCCAGCGACAGGCCGGAAACTCCACCCGCGCAGCCGAGCCCGAACACCGGTACCCGCGCCACATCATCGCGGAATCCCATCCCATGCAGCACGCGCGCCTCGATCGACGGCGTCGCCACGCCCGTCGATGAAACGGTGACGATCGTGTCGACCTCGCCCGCGTCGGCACCAGCCTGCTCAAGAGCAGCCGTGACGGCGCGCCGAAACAGGTTCGAGGCGCCTTCAATGAAGGCTTGCGTGCGCTCGGGCCAGCCCTGGTCGCCCCTGAACCAGGCATAGGGCTTGACAGAGTAGCGGCAGTCGATCCCGGTATTGGCGAAAACCGGCATCATGCGCTCGAAATCCGCATGGCGGCCCGCGAAAATCGTGGCCGCCTCGCGGATCACATCCTCGGTCTTGAGCGTGTGCTCCGGCACGGCGGTGGCGAGGCTTCGCAATCTGGCGCGCAATGCAGAGTCTCCTTTTGCGTATGGCACACTTGTAGACTGTTCCCGCGCACCTGCCTAAGGCTACGGAGGGGCTTAATCGTGGACCTGACCGAAATCCTTTTGCTGTTCGCAGGCGGTGTTGTCGCAGGCCTCATCAATGTCATGGCGGGCGGCGCAGGCTTCATGACATTTCCGTTACTGGTGGCGGCGGGTTTGAGCGAGATTGAGGCCAATGCCTCCAACTTCCTGGCGTTGCTCCCTGCAAATGCCGTCGGCACTTTCGTCTATCGCGGCGAACTGGCCAGCGTGAAGAAACACTTGGGCCTCCGCCTTGCGTTGGCGGCGCTTGGCGGCATCATAGGCTCGACCATTCTCATTTACACCGGTGAGGCGTCGTTCCGGAAAGTTATACCCTGGCTGTTATTGTTCGCCACGTTGTCCTTCGGATTGGGACCGTGGCTCAAGCTCAGGCTGGAGCGCAATTTCGCATTTGATGCCAGCCGCTGGGCCTTACTATCTTTCGCGCTGGAATTTCTCGTTTATGTCTATGGCGGATATTTTGGCCTTGGAATGGGCATCGTCATGTTCGCGATCTATTCGATTTTCTCGCATATGGACATTCACCAGGCCAATGCCATCCGCAACATCACCGTGACACTGCTGACGTTGATTTCAATTGCGATCTTCGCGCACGCCGGGATTATCCGCTGGGTTCCTTCGCTGGTGATGATGGCGGGTGCCATCTCCGGCGGCTATGGCGCCATAAGCTTCGCCAAACGCCTGTCGCCCCATGCGATACGGCGCGGCATTCTTGTGTGGGCCGTGTGCCTCACGGCAATGGCATTCTGGAAATATCTTTGAGCCGTGCTTCCCGGTGCGCCGCATAGAGGCCGGTGGCCACGATCAGCACCATTCCCACGATGGCAAGCCCGTCAGGCCACTCCCCGAATACCAGAACACCGGACATGATGGCGAATATCATGATGGTGTAGCGGAAGGGAGCTGTCGCCGAGAGATCGCCTAGCCGCAGCGTCGCCACCATGAACATATAGCCGGACGCGAGGAAGACCGCCGCCACCGCGAGATAGGCGATCTGCCAGGCCTGCGGCGTTACATGGCCTTCGAACAGCAGCAGGAGCGTTCCGCCAAGTGTCACGAACACGGCATTGGCTAAAGCAACAATCAAGGTGGGCACCCGCGCTGGGATTTTCCTGGTGACGAGATCGCGAACTGCCACGGCAACCACGACCAAAACCGCAAAGAAATCGTAGTGGGTGAAAGTTTGCGGTGCGGGTTTGACGATAAACAAGACGCCAATAAATCCCAGCACGATTGCCGTGGCCCGCCGCCATCCCACTTTCTCTCCGAGAAAAAGAAACGAGAGGAGCGCCACGGCCAGCGGCACCGCCTGCATCACCGCCGTCAAATTGGCGATCTGCATGTGCATCAGGGCGGTGATGAACAGGATCGTGGCGATGAGATCGAGGGAAGCACGCGTCAGAACATTTTTGTTGCGCAACTGCGGCAGGCTCGCGAGAACCCCGTGGGCAGCGCAAATGGCGGTAATGAAAAGCACCGCCATGATGCCCCGGAGAGCGATGATTTCGCCCACCGGAAGGCTCGTCCCCACCAGCTTCACCATCGTGTCGTTTGCCACGAAGCTGGCCATGGCCAGAACCATGTAAAGCCCGGAGCGCAGTGTTGTGTGCTGTGGGAGAAATCGTTGCGGCATATGGACCGCTTATTCAGCGCTGGCCCGTGCCTGTCCAGCCTGAAACACAGATGGCAGCCATGCGGGGACCTCCATTTTTCATCATGCCCGGACATGATCCGGGCATCTTCTTCTGTGCCGCCCGGGAAGATGGCCGTGTCAAGCACGGCCACGATGAGTTAGGGAAACCTTACCCCCCGGTTACACTCATGTGGCGGGCGACGGCGGGCTTGTTGTGGCGCCGGTCGATGATGAAATCGTGGCCCTTTGGCTTGCGCGAGATGGCCTCGTCGATGGCGGCATTGAGCAGCCCGTTGCCTTCCGAGGCCCGCAACGGCGCCCGGAGATCGGCGGCATCTTCCTGGCCAAGGCACATGTAAAGCGTGCCGGTGCAGGTCAAACGCACCCGGTTGCAGCTTTCGCAGAAATTATGGGTGAGCGGCGTGATGAAGCCGAGGCGGCCACCGGTTTCCTTCACTTTCACATAACGCGCCGGGCCACCCGTCTTGTAGGGAATATCCTCCAGTGTGAACCTGTCCATGAGTTGCGCCCGCACCACCGACAGCGGCAGGTATTGATCCGTGCGGTCGCCATCAATGTCGCCAAGCGGCATGGTTTCAATGAGCGTGAGATCCATGCCCTCATCGCCGCACCAGCGGATCATGTCGGGAATTTCCTGCTCGTTGACACCCTTCAGCGCCACAGCATTGATCTTGATGGCAAGCCCTGCGGCCTGTGCGGCGCGGATGCCGTCTTTCACCTTGGCGAGATCGCCCCAGCGGGTGATCTGCTTGAACTTGGCGGCATCGATCGTATCGACCGAGACATTGATCCGGCGCACCCCATGGGCCGCGATTTCATGTGCGTATTTCGCAAGCTGGCTGCCATTGGTAGTCAGCGTCAGTTCTTCCAGCGCGCCCGAGCGCAAATGCCGCCCGAGATTTTCAACCAGCGTCATGATTCCCTTGCGCACCAGCGGCTCGCCGCCCGTAAGGCGGAGCTTCTTCACGCCCTTGTCGATGAAGGCGCTGCACATCCGGTCCAGTTC
>JBKKDI010000045.1:0-34905 GCA_046708645.1 Aestuariivirga sp. | reverse complement strand
GTAAAGTGTTTTTCATGGGGTTCTCCTTTGGGAAATGCAGGGCCCGCGAGGGGCACTGCCTCTGGCTTTGCCTTCTGCTCAGAATAAGGCACTTTCAGGCCAACGGCCCCGACATGACGGAGAATTAATCCACCGGCGCGGGTAGAGTCAGCGATAGACTTCGCGGCGGTGGCCGATAGCGAGAACCAGAACCGTGATTTCGCGGTCCTCGATCTGGCAGATGATGCGATAGTCGCTCACCCGGTAGCGCCACAGGCCAGCGAGTCCGCCGGTCAGCGCCTTGCCGAAACGGCGCGGGCTTTCAGCCGTGGCAATGCGAGTTTTGAGATACCGGAGAATATCAGCTTGCGCGGTGCGATCAAGCTTTGCCAGCGTCCGCTCGGCCGCCGGACTAAAGCTCACCCGCCAAACCGAGCTTCCGCGCGACGGCGTCAAGACTCTTTCCCGTTGTCTTGCCCTTGGCCTTCATCTCCTCCAGCGCGGCGGCGGCGAGAAGGTGATCTTCCATGTCGCCGAGATAGCGCTCTAGCGCCTTCTTCGCATAATAAGCCTTGGCCCGCCCCGTGCGCGCGGCAATGCGGGACAGGCGTTCGTCTAGCGCCTTCGGGATGCGGACTACGCCGTGGGCGGTGGCAAGTTTTGATGCGGCGACCATATACCTATAGTAGCAGATGTTACATATGTTGCAACTAGTATTGTGATAGTTCAACCGCTGGCCGCCCAACCCGTATGGGACCCGACGCTGGCACTGGCCGATGTGGAAAAGCTCGAGCGCGTCCAGCTCGCGCTGCGCCGCGGCGATATCAAGGCAGCAGTGAAAGAGGCGAAGGTGTTTGAACTGCTGCCGCTGGCGGGTGAATGAAAGCCATGGCCGACACTTCGACAGTCGCCGTCAGACGATTGCACCATTGTCGCCAAAAAACCAATCCTTTCCATCCAAATCAATATTGAATCTGCAATTCTTGTTATAGCGAACTATTAGCTTTCCGGTACGTCGAGTCTCATCAAGACCCGCACTCCTCTTCAATCTCGGCTCCCCCTCGCCGCTAAAAGTAAGCGCAAAGATGTGTGATCTATCGAGGTTCTTGAAATTTAGAATACAAATTTCTTCGATACCGGTTATGCCCCCCGCCTCGTATTGTTCTTGCAGTTGTCTCATCTGATCGTCGGATATATCTAGTAGATGAGTCCAAATCACACCAGGTTTGGAACCGGAAAGTTGTTTTGCGGCATTCCTAAGAGTTTCATGCACGCTCTTGATGAGCCTACTGTCTCGAAGGGATTGTATTACAACATATGTCGGTATACCTCGATCCGACCTGGAAAAAACCATTGCATGGTAGTTGGCGCGAAGCTCCATAGCCAATTTTTGAAATGAAGACTCGGTGACCGGCAGCACAATATTACGGAGCAATGGGGTATCGGTCTCGATCTCAACCAAGTCGTCATCAATATTAAAAACAGATTGGCCACTGGCCATATTCTCCAGAATTGCCGATAGAAACGCTTGTCGAGATTGGTGATCCGTCGCCAATTTTTTTGTGATGGACAGCTTTACGATTCGGGGGACTTTGGGAATTTTCGATTTTTCAATTTTGCTAATAACATCCAAACCTATCGACTTGCCTTCCATGTATTTCACGGCCGAGCCAGTGTCGCCATGTACTGTTTTCGCTTCCACTTCAATCGCGGTTTCTCCTCGTCGAGCAATTAGGTCAAACCTACCCCGCGACTCCATATCCTGAAGTTCGACAGACCAGCCTCTCTCCAGAAAGGCTACAATACAGCGCAATTCGTGTTCCACTCCCCGGATGTCATGATCCGGGTGTAGACCATCCAAAAGTTGTCCTCGCAACTTGCGAAGTGCTATGTCGGTCATCCACGGTAAAACAAGAGAAACCGCGCCTACTAAGCTATATGCAGCGTAAAGCCACGGATGATCGAACAACGTGCGGGGTTTGCGACCGATTTTTCGACGAACAAGCAAATCGTGTAGTCCAAACGCGATCGCGTGCCTTTTTGCGTATTGTTCATCCAAGACAGTCGGACGCTTTGATTCCGATACAATTCTTTCGAGTCGCTTCACCAGTTCATGGTGCTCCATTAGCTGAATAAATTCATCTAAACGCGCAGGGAGCGACTCTAAATCCATTGTTACTGAGCCGGATATTGCCGCGCCCTTCGTTGGCAACACCACCTCCTTGCTCGTCAGGAGATAAACGCGGTGGATATGGTCAAATATCCAACCCCTCCTCACTCACGAACTCGGCGCGTTCGGAGATGAAGTTAAATCGCTCCTCCGGTTTGTTGCCCATGAGCTGTTCGACGATGCGGGCGGTTGAGGCGCGTTCGGCGTCGTCCAAACTCACGCGGAGAAGCGTGCGTTTGGCGGGGTCCATGGTGGTTTCTTTTAACTGGGCGGGCATCATTTCGCCGAGGCCCTTGAAGCGGCTGACTTCCACCTTGCCGCGTCCGCCCATTTCGCCCGCCAGCAATTCCTCCTTGTGCCGATCATCGCGCGCGTAGGCGACCTTTGGGCCTTGCGCCAGCTTGTAGAGGGGCGGGACGGCGAGATAGAGGTGGCCCTGGTCGATCAGGAGCGGCATCTGCCGGTAGAAGAACGTGATGAGCAGGCTGGCGATGTGGGCGCCGTCGACATCGGCGTCGGTCATGATGATGACCTTCTCGTAGCGCAAATCCTCCTCGCGGTAGGAGGGGCCGGTGCCAGCGCCCAGCGCCTGGATCAAATCTCCGATCTGCTGGTTGGCGGAGAGCTTGTCCTTGGTGGCGCTCGCCACATTGAGGATTTTGCCGCGCAAGGGGAGAACGGCCTGGTTGGCGCGGTTCCTCGCCTGTTTGGCGGAGCCGCCGGCGCTGTCGCCTTCGACGATGAAGAGTTCCGAGCCCTCGGTTTGCGTCGCCGCGCAATCGGCGAGCTTGCCGGGGAGACGGAGCTTCCGCACCGCCGTCTTGCGGCCCACTTCCTTTTCCTGGCGGCGCTTGATGCGCTCGTCGGCGCGCTCGACGATCCAGTCGAGCAGGCGGTCGGCCTGGGCTGGATGGCCGGTGAGCCAGTGATCGAAATGATCGCGCACCGCCGCCTCGACGATGCGGGCGGCTTCGGGTGTCGCCAGCCTGTCCTTGGTCTGGCCCTGGAATTCGGGATCGCGGATGAAGACCGAGAGAAGTGCGCCCGATGAGGTCATCACATCCTCGGCGGTGACGATGGCGGCGCGCTTGTTGTTGCTGAGTTCGGCATAGGTCTTGAGCGAGCGGGTGAGTGCGGTGCGGAAGCCTTGTTCGTGGGTGCCGCCGTCGGGTGTTGGCACCGTGTTGCAATAGGAGGAGGCAAAGCCATCATCGGCGAACCACGCCACCGCCCATTCGACCGAGCCGTGGCGGCCTTCCTTCTCGACGCTTCCTGAGAAAATCTCCTCGACGACGCGGACCTTGCCGTTGAGCTTTTCCTCCAGAAAATCCTTGAGGCCGCCGGGGAAATGCAGAACCGCCGTTTCCGGCGTCTCCTTGTCCTTGATGAGTGCTGGATCGCAGCTCCAGCGGAGCTCGACGCCGCCGAAGAGATAGGATTTGGAACGCGTCATGCGGTAGAGCCGCGCCGGGCTGAAGGCCGTGTTGCCCTTGCCGAAAATCTGTTCGTCGGGGTGGAACGAGACCTTGGTGCCGCGGCGGCCGGAAACCTTGCCGAGGTTTTGCAGCTTGGTGATGGCGATCCCGCGCCGGTATTCCTGTTTGTAAAGCTGCAGTCCCCGCGCCACTTCGACGATCACATGATCCGACAGGGCGTTCACCACCGAGACGCCGACGCCGTGCAGGCCGCCCGACGTTTCATAGGCGCCTGAGTCGAATTTGCCGCCGGAATGGAGCGTCGTCATGATGACTTCGAGGGCGGATTTTTCCTTGAACTTGGGGTGGGGATCGATGGGGACGCCGCGCCCATTGTCGGCGACCGTCACATAGCCGTCCGCCGTATAGGCGACATCGATCCACGAGGCATGGCCCGCCACCGCCTCGTCCATGGCGTTGTCGAGCACTTCGGCGAAGAGATGATGGAGCGCCTTCTCATCGGTGCCGCCGATATACATGCCGGGGCGGCGGCGCACGGGCTCAAGCCCCTCGAGCACCTCGATGTCGGCGGCGGTATAGCTCGCCTCGCCGCGCAACCGGGCCGGAGGTTTTCGCGCGGTGGGCAGATTTTCGAACAGATCCTTGGTCTTGGCGGCCTTGGCCATGGGCATTTCCGAATCGTTGCGGGGCAGTATGGCGAGATGGGCCTTACCACAAATCCGGGCTCTCATCCTCGACAGCTACGCCGGAAGCGATTGCTCGACGAGATTGACCCAGTAACCCAGCACGATGGGAACGACCTCGTCGTTGAAAACGTAATGGTCGCCGTGCAGTCCTTGGCGGGGTCCCACATCGCCGGCGCCGATCCAGGCGTAGCAGCCGCCCGCCGCGCGGACCATGTAGGCGAAGTCCTCGCAACCCAGGCTCGGATTAAACTCGGTCGTCACGCGCTCGCGGCCGACGGTGGAAGCCGCGGCTTTGACGGCTTGGGCGTGCGCCTCGGATGTATTGATCACAGGCGGATAACCCGTTTTGCAGTTTAGCTTGCTCGTGATCCCGTGCGCCGAGGCGATCCCCTGCGCGATCCCGCCAATGAGTTGTTCGCACCGATCGGAGAGAGCCGGATCGAAGAAGCGGCAGGTGCCCTGCAACCAGACCTTGCCGGGCACGATGTTGCCGACGTTCCCCCCGTGGATCTGTGTGATGCTGACCACGAGCGGCGTCTGCGGATCGACGGCGCGGCTGACGATGCGTTGCACCGCTCCAACGAAGGCTCCGGCCGCCAAAATGGGGTCGTCGCCCAGATGCGGCATGGCGGCGTGCGCGCCATCGCCTTCAAAAGTCAACTCGAAGTTGTCCACAGCCGCCATCATCGGCCCGGCTCGGGTCGCGATCGTTCCCAACGCCGTGCCCGGCCAGTTGTGCACGGCGTACACCGCCTCCACGGGGAAGCGCTTGAATAGGCCGTCCTCGATCATGCGCATGCTGCCGCCTTCGTTCTCCTCGGCGGGCTGGAAGACGAAATAAACGGTTCCATCGAAATTCGGCGACTGACTGAGGAGCTTCGCCGCGCCGAGCAGCATGGCGGTATGGCCATCGTGGCCGCAGGCGTGCATGACGCCCTCGTTCCGCGATGCATAGGAAAGGCCGGACCGCTCGACGACCGGCAGCGCATCGAGTTCCGCCCTGAGCCCGATGGCGCGGGGGCCAGAGCCGTTGCGCAGAACGCCGATCACGCCGGTGCCACCAATGCCTTCGTGGACTTCGAGGCCAAAGGAACGCAGCCGTTCGGCGACGAAGCGCGCCGTCTCGTGCTCCCGGAAGCCGAGTTCGGGATTGGCATGGATGTGATGGCGCCAGGCGATCACTTCCGGTGTTATGGCGGCGATTGGATCGTTGGGAATCATTGTGGTCTCCTGCAGCGGCCGATAGGGTCAATGTTTGGCCGGCTGACCGGCAGAGGTCTTGAACCAGATTGACCAGGCCGAGGATTGGACACGTGCGGGAGACGAGGGAGTATTGGCGCCATCCGTGCTTCCGCGACCTTGGTCTGCTGAAGGCGCGTTTCACGCGCCATCGCTACGACCGGCACACGCATCCGACCTATGTCATTGCCCTGATCACGGATGGCTGCGAACGGGTCCGCGTTGGAAACGAAACGGTCCTGGCGCCCGCGGGCACGGTCCTCGTCGTAAATCCCGAGGAATGGCACGACGGAGAGGCGGGCGCGGAAGGCGGCTGGGCCTATCGCACCTTCTATCCCTCGGTACCGCTGCTGACGGCGATCGCGGGTGAACTGGGACAGAACCGCCCCCCGGTTTTCTCTCGCAGGCTCATCGAGGACAGGGACATCGCCCGGGCGATGGCTGTGGCGCACGAAGAATCGACATCCGAGGATGCGGCGAGTGCTGAAACGTCAATGCTCGCCGCCCTGCGGCTGCTCATCCTCCGGTACGGGGATTGTGGGGGGCGGTTTGAGCAGGTTGACGACTCCGGATCACGGCGCCGCCTTTCCATCTACGAGCAGGTGATCGAGGGCAAGCTCAATTCGGAACTCGGACTTCAGCGGATGGCGCTCGCTGCCGGCGTGACGCGGTTCCAGGTCATTCGGGATTTCAAGAAGCTGGTGGGCCTGACGCCCGGGGCGTTTATCCGTAACCGGAAACTGCGCCGCGCCGGCGCCTTGATCGAGCAAGGCTTAAGTCTCGCCGCCGCCGCCGCCGATTCTGGCTTCTCGGACCAAAGCCATCTCTCGCGCACCTTTCGCGCCGCGCACGGGATTACACCCGGTATGTTCAAGAGAGCCGGCTAGATCAGGCGTGTTTGATGGTTATTCCGGCCAGAAGACGGCTGGCCATGCCGCCGGATTGGGGGACGCGGCGGGGATCGAAGGGCGCATGGCCCTGTTGCAGTTGCGAGATGGCGGTTTGGCCGCCCTGTAAATCGCCCAGTATCTCGGCCCAGACTTTTTCCGACCGCGCCGCACCAAGGCCAAACGCGATGATGACGCCGAGGGCGATGCGGAGGGAGCGAATCTGGTTGAGCGGGCGGGACATTGTGGGATTCCAAGGATCAGGCGTTGAACTTGACCTGACCCTAACCGCTCGTTGCTGCATGGCTGCTGAGCGCCCGCTTCATCGGTCATTCATGTGGATGCTCAGCAAAGTGTCCTCACCCTGAGTTTCCCAGCTGAAGCCGGGCCTCCAAGGGTCTATCCTGTGGTTATGCTTCGAGGCTCGCTCCGCTCTTACCTCGGCATGAGGTTGGGGATTGCTTCAGCCGCCACCTTGACATTCCCCCCTGGTCACTGTTTCCTGCCAGAAAATAAAATTGCCCCGGAGCAATGATTCCATGGGGCGGGGCCGCATGCGACGGGGACTCAACGCGGGCCTGCGGGAGGAAACCAAATGCCTGACCTCAATCAGCGGATTGAGGCCATGTACCAAAGCGACAGGCGCGGTGCATGGCTTCTGGTGGCGCTACTGTGGATCGTCATTCTCTTTGTGCTGTTCATGTCCTGGCCCTACTTGCAGGACACCGGCGTGAGGGTGGTCGTCACGATCGCCGCGGCCGCGGTGCTGATCTTCAACACCGCCTCCATCGCCGCCATGCTCAATCATTATGCCGAGGACAAGGACTTCATCTACGGCCTCGACATCAAGAATCTCGACGCCATGCGCGGCCGCAAGGACTGAGGGGAACACAATGGCAAAATACACACCACCCGAACAACCCAAGGTGATGCAGATTGTCGACATCATCTTTCTCGTCATCGCAATCTTTGCCGCCCTTTGGCTGCCGCTAAGGGCGGGCTGGGCGGGCGCCTCGAAATCCATCGATGCCGTCGCGGACCCGACATGGGAGACGCTGAAGCAAACGCCGGCCATGGTCGAGCAGTGGGTCAAGCTCGGTTACGCCGATGCCGCCGCCGCCCACGATGTCATCCAGAACAAGTTCCACTATGACATCGACTGGTTTCAGCTCATCATAATGGCCGCCATCGTGATCGGTTACTTCCTCTTCCTGTTCAAGGCTTCCGACCAGGAATACCGTGAAGTGATCAACGAAAAATTCAACGGTAAATGAGGAGATAGCGTCATGTGGGTCACACTTTCCTATCTCTGCTGGGCCGGCTCCGCCGTGCTCGCGGCATGGATGATTTTCGATTGGTTCAAGACCGATAGCGCCTACTCGGAAGAAACGCTGACATCATCTCGCGAGGGCGAGATCGAGGCGGTTCAAGAAAAGCACAAGGTTTGAGGAGGCAGCCATGGCAAATGTTTCGACAGCCGCTCCCTCGGCCCCAGTCCAGAAAGTCTCCCTGTTGCGCGTTCTCGGCCCCGCCCATGTCTGGGCATTGGGCGTCGGTATCGTGCTCGTCGGCGAATTCACCGGCTGGAACTTCTCCGCCGACAAAGGGGGCGCGCTTGCGGCCCTCATCGTCTGCTGGGTAATAGGACTTCTCTATACGTCCGTCGCCATGATCGACTCGGAGGTGACCTCGACGGTCGCCGCCGCGGGCGGTCAATACGCCCAGGCCAAGCACATCGTGGGGCCACTCATGGCCTTCAACGTGGCGCTCTATCTGGTGTTCGCCTACACCATGCTGGAAGTGTCCGACGCCATCCTCACCGGCGACTTGATCGTCACGGTGGCGGCAACCGAAGGGCTCACAAGACACGCCTTCGTGGTGTTCACTATTGTCTTGCTGGGGTGGCTGAACTATCGCGGCGTGCTGATGACGCTTAACGTGAACTTCGTCATCACGGCCTTAGCCTATCTCTCCATCGTCATCCTGTTCTTCTCGGTGCAGCCGTGGAGCCAGGGTGTAGTGCTGCGCCTGGGTGAAATGGTGACGCCGGAGAACGCCCTGCCCTATGGCTGGATCGGCGTCATCGCCGCGTTCCAGTTCGGCATCTGGTATTATCTCGGCATCGAAGGCACGACGCAGGCGGCGGAAGAAGTGCGCTCGCCGTCGCGCGCCCTGCCCTATGGCACGATGTCCGGGATGATTACCCTGCTCATCGCCGCCTCCATGACCTGGTATGTTTGCGCTTCGCTGTTACCGTGGGAATATCTGGGCTTCACCTTCTTCCCACTCTATGACGCAGCGCGCGTCACCGGATCGGGGACGCTGGAATTCCTGCTGTTCTGGGGCACGGTGCTGTCGGCGGTGGCCTCGGCCAACGGCTGCATCAACGATTCAGCCCGCGCCTGGTTCTCGCTGGGCCGCGACCGCTATCTGCCGCAGTGGTTCGCGGCGGTGCATCCCAAATACCGCACCCCCTACCGCGCGATCCTCTTCCTGCTGCCGATCGCGTTGGCTTTCGCCTTCATCGCCGACCTTAACCAAGCGATCACCTTCTCGATCCTGTCGGGCGTGTTGCAATATACGTTCATGAGCATCAACATCATCATGTTCCGCAACAAGTGGCCGCTGGGATCGATCCGGCGCGGATACACCCATCCCTTCCATCCGCTGCCGGCCATCGTGCTGTTCGTGCTCTGCGTCATCACCTTCTTCGCGATCTTCCTGGGCTTTGGCTCGCAGTTGACCGCGATGGTGATTTTCTACGTGGTGGTGTCCCTGTGGTTCCACTTCTATCGCTATCAGTATGTCAGGCGGGGCGACCAGTTCACCATGCCGTGGCCCAAACCCCAAGGCTACTGACGCACACCTCTATTGGTAACGGCCCGCTCTTCAGGCGGGCCGTTTCTTTTGTCGGGGCTATTTCAGCGGCACCGCGTAGACCTTGCCCTCGTATGGAGCGCCCGCCGTGTTGTCCACCGCCATGACATACATGGTCTTGCCGTCGTCACTGAAGGTCATGTTTGGCGAGGTTTTCGAGGGTACGGAATATTTGTTGGCGATTTTTCCATCGGGCGTGATTTCAAGGATGTCGTTGGCCCCTGTCTGTTCAACGCTGCCAACGCCGAAATACTCGCCCACATAGAAATTGCCGTTGGATCCAAGCTTGATGCCATCCGGATAGGCCTCCGGACCTTCGCCCAATTGATAGAGCCGGACAAACAGCCGGCGATCGTTGAGTGCGCCATCTGCGCCCACGGCAAAGGAAATTACCCGGCCCGCTTCTGACTCATTCACATACAGGCGGCCATCGGCGCCCCGCGCAATACCATTGGCATAGTGAAGAGCATTGGCGGCCTCGGTCAATTTGCCGTCGGCCGACAGGCGCACGATCCGTCCGACGATAGCATCAGCCTCCCAGGGGCCTGACAGCGTGAAATATGCACCTCCCTGACCGTCGGGCGTGCCGTCATTTGGCCCCACCAGCGCGGCACCCGCATCGTCCTTGTCATAGGATTTGACGGTCTTGCCATCCTTCGAAATCACCACGAGCTGACCCGAATCATAGCAGGTGATGCCAAAGTTATCGCCCAAGGGCACGACCGCCGCGGGGCCGCAGCCCTCCTGTTTCCACAACTGGCTATTGGTCTTGCCATCCCACATGGAGACGACATGACCGGCATATTCGGCATAATAGAGTTTCCCATCCGACATCAATGGGCCTTCCGGAAACAGGGCGCGGGGGTTAATAACCGCAGCGTCCTGGGCATGGGCGGCAGCGGACAGGGCGATCAGGGCAACAGCCGTCAACACGTGTCTCATGGAACTCTCCTCCTGTAAGCGATTTCAAGCTAACGCCAGACCACCGCGCAAAACAACGGTGAACTTTTCAACCAGCGGCAATAGCAGTGGCTATCGGCCGGGCGAGCCCATATTCTTGCTTTCATGTGGCAGACCATTCTCGGCATCATCGTGGCTCTCGGAGTTTCAGCGCTTCTGGTGAGGCAAATTCTCGATTCAATGGCGAAGAAAAAAGCTGCGCCCGAAGCCCTGTTCCATGAAGCAAAAGCGGTGCTCAGCGAACCCCGCATCGAGGCAGGACCGACCGTGGGGTCTTTCAGACTGTTTGGCCGCTACCAGGGCCTGCCGGTGCAGGCACAAACGGTGGTGGACACGCTCAACGTCCGGAAATTGCCGAGTCTCTGGCTGATGGTCACCATCCCCGAAGCCCTGCCGCTCAAGGCCACGTTTGACCTGATGATGCGGCCTTCGGGGCCTACTACGTTTTCCAATTTTGACGATTTGCCGGTGACCATCGAAAGGCCGGCGGACTTTCCCGAATACGCGGTGCTGCACACCGACGATCCCGATCACATGCTTCCGAACCACGTCATAACGCCGCATCTCCAGCCTTTCTTCGGCCCCCTGGCCAAGGAATTGCTGATAACTCCCAACGGATTGCGCATGGTTGTCCAGCTTGGCGAAGGCGACCGGGCGCGCTATGGCGTTTTCCGTCAGGCGGAGTTTGGCGAAACCAAGCTTGATGCGGCACTGTTCCGCGATATTCTCGACCGGCTGATGGCGCTACGAACCGACATCCTCGACTGGCATCGAAAGGCCCAATGACTGGCGCACCGCGCAATCCGTATCTGGTTCTGGCCGCCGCCCTCGTCTTGCCGGGTTGCGGCCATGTGCTGTTGGGACTGGCCCAGCGCGGCCTCATGTTCCTGTTCTTCATCGTCATACTCGGGTGGGCGGGAAACCATGTCATGCCGGAAACGGCGAGCTTTTTCATGCGCCACATCGGTGGCATATTCGTCTATGGATTGTCGGTGATCGACGCATACAAGACGGCCCGTATCCGCTGGGAGACGTGGAAATATGCCGAGAAGAGCAAGACAGAGTAACGATCATGACTGAAGCGCCAGAACATAACACCGAAGGGTTACGCGTTTATCACTACGAACCCGTGGGGCTTGGCGATCGGATTGCCTATGGCGCGGTCCAATTTCTGCGTTTCTTCGCCGATGCCATTTTCCGCCGGCGCTATGGTCATCGGGCCGTGGTGCTAGAAACCGTGGCCGCGGTTCCGGGCATGGTCGGCGGTGCTCTCACCCATCTCAAGGCCTTGCGCCGGTTCCAGGACGACCGCGGCTGGATCAAGGCGCTGCTCGACGAGGCCGAGAACGAGCGCGCCCATCTCATGACTTTCGTTCACATCGCCAAGCCAACCGCGTTCGAGCGCATCCTGATCATCATTGCGCAGGGAATCTTTTTCAACGGCTTTTTCTTTTTCTATCTCCTTTGGCCGCGCGTGGCACATCGCTTTGTTGGTTATCTCGAGGAGGAGGCAGTTATCAGCTACACCGAGTATCTCGCCGAAATCGACTCAGGCGGCGCTGAAAACGTGCCAGCCCCGCAATTCGCCATCGACTATTGGAAACTTGGCCCCGACGCGCGGCTTCGCGATGTGGTGATCGTTGTCCGCCTCGACGAGGCGGGCCACCGCGATGTCAACCATGCTTTTTCAGATGAATTGCGCGCGGAAAATAAATAGCTATCCTTGGCGTTTTAAATTTTCCCCGGCGAGGCGCAGCGATGTCAAACGGTTTTCAGGTCGAGGGCAAAAACGCAGCCGCGCCCTTCACGCTTAAAATACACCGCGGCGATTGCATGGTTCTTCTTGCCATGAATTGGCGGAACGGCAGGCCACCGCGAGATTTCGTGGGATTTGCCCTTCAATACAAGGAGCCGGGCGGCAGACGTTACTTCACGGTCAAGAATCGCATCGCGTTCCCCGGCGTGCGCACCGATCCCGACCAACCCAACGTCCCGACATTGCAAGCGCCGATCCAGAAGTTCAGGTGGGTGCATTTTCCGCGCTTTGCCGACCTCGAGGGCAACTTCACCTACAGAATAACGCCCGTGTTCATGAATGCCGTCAAGGAACTGAGTTATGGCGAGGCACAGGAAGCTGAAGTCGAACTGAAGCGCGAAACCCATCCCGGTAAGCTGAACGTTGCATTCACGCGGGGTTTCGTTTCATCCCAGGCGTTTGTCAAACGTTATGCGCCCGACGGAAAGATCACGTCCCTTGTTGCCCCGGACGGGAAAAAGGGCCTGGAATTCGTACCCACGCATCCGGAAAAAGTCGATGCCTTTCAATGGATGGGGCTGGAAGCACGGGAAGCTATCCTGAAATTGCTCGATGCCGCGATTGCCGGCCCGGCAGAAGTGCGGGTCATCGCCTACGATATCAACTTGCCGGAAATTCTCACTCGTCTCGAGGCGTTGGGCCCCCGGCTCAAGATCATCATTGACGACTCGACGGGCGACGGCGGTGGCCACCGTGCGGCGGATTCACCCGAGTCGATCGCCGCGGCGCGGCTGGCGATTTCGGCGGGCCAGGGAAATGTCCGCCGCCAGCACTTGGCCAATCTGCAGCATCACAAATCAATCGCAGTGTCGGCGCCGGGTTTGCACAAGGTGGTTTACGGCTCAACCAACTTCACCTGGCGGGGTTTCTTCGTACAGTCGAACAACGCGCTTATCGTTTCCAGCGAACGTGCCGTACAGGACTATTTTGAGGTGTTCGACACATATTCTAGCCTTTCGGCGACGAAATTCCGGCAATCCACTGCCGCCTCGAAATGGCATTCCCTTCATCTTGACGGGATAGACGCCGCCGTTGCGTTTTCTCCCCACTCGGCCGAAAACGGAGTCCTGCGGGACGTCGCCGATGATATCGATGCGGCGGAATCGAGCGTTTTCTTTTCGCTGGCCTTCCTCGGACAGACGACGAAAGGGCCGGTGGGGCCGGCAATCGGCCGGGTGGTCGGAAACCCCTCAATCTTTGCGCTCGGCATCGCCGATGCGCGCGTGGGCCCGAAAAACCTTGGCGTCAGCGTGATCGACGCCGACGGCAAGAGGAAGATCGTGCGCAGCTCCTCCCTCACCCGGAAAGTTCCGAAACCCTTCAGTGCTGAACCGACCGGGCTTGCCGGTGAGGCCGGCAATAAACGCGGCACCCGCATGCACCACAAGTTCCTGGTGCTCGACTTCAATACCGACAAGGCGAGGGTCTATCTCGGCTCTTACAATTTTTCCGAGCCCGCCGATGGCGAGAACGGCGAAAATCTGGTGGTTGTCAGGGATCGCCGGGTTGCAACCAGCTACATGATCGAGGCCTTGCGGATTTTCGATCATTATCGGTTCCGGGTGGTAAATGAAGAAGCGAAGAAGAGCCGCGATAAGCTGGAACTCCAGCTGGCGCCCAGCAAGCCCAGCGAAAAACCCTGGTGGCTGGAGGATTGGGAGGTTCCGGTCAAGGCGGCGGACCGGCTGCTTTTCGCATGAGGCTCCTGTTCAGCGGGAAATGTTTCGGTTATAGAGCCGCGTCTCAATCCGTGACCGGAGTTCCGATGACATGACCACTTGGCCCGTGCACGCCACCTGGAACGGCCCCATCGTGATGATCGGCTTTGGCTCGATCGGCAGGGGAACCTTGCCGCTGATCCTGCGCCATATCAAATGCGACCGGAACAAAATCACGGTCATCGATCCGGACGCATCCTGGAGCCATTTGGCTGAGAAGGAGGGAATTGCCTTCGTCAAGCAAAGTGTCACCCGGAAGAATTACAAGGCGCTCTTGAAACCGCTGCTCACCGCAGGTCCCGGCCCCGCCTTCATCGTCAATCTTTCGGTCGATGTCGAAAGCCTCGACATCATGAGGCTGGCGCGCGAGACGGGAGCGCTTTGCATCGACACAGTGATCGAGCCGTGGCCCGGTTTTTACTCCAATCCGAAACTCGATAACGCGGCGCGCACCAATTACATGCTGCGCGAGGGCCTGGTCGCGCTCAAGGGCAAGCTTGGCCCGGGGTCCACCGCGGTTTCCTGCTGCGGCGCCAACCCCGGCATGGTGTCGTGGTTTGTCAAACAGGCACTGCTTAATCTCGCCCGCGACATGAAGCTGAAGATCGCGGAACCAGCGACGCGTGAGGGCTGGGCGAAACTCATGCAACGGGTGGGGGTCAAAGGCATCCATGTGGCCGAACGCGACACCCAGCGCGCCAAAACGCCCAAGCCCATGAACACCTTCGTCAATACATGGTCCGTGGACGGATTTATTTCCGAAGGCTTGCAGCCGGCCGAACTCGGCTGGGGCACCCACGAAAAGCAATTGCCCTTCGACGGCAAGCACCACAAGACGGGATCGGGTGCCGCCATTTATTTGACGCGTCCGGGTGCCGACACGCGGGTCCGTTCGTGGGTGCCCACGGCGGGAGCGCATTTCGGCTTTCTCGTGACCCATAACGAGGCAATTTCGATTGCCGACTATTTCACCATGCGCATGGGCAAAAAGGTGCTTTACCGCCCCACTTGCCATTACGCCTATCATCCGGCGAACGACGCAGTTCTCTCGCTCCATGAAATGTTCGGCGCGGGTGGCCAGCGGCAATCGGCTTCGCACATTCTCGAGGAAAACGAGATCGTGGATGGCAGCGACGAGCTGGGCGTGCTGCTCTATGGCCACAAGAAAAATGCCTATTGGTATGGTTCGCAACTCTCGGTCGAGGAAACGCGCAAGCTGGCGCCCAATCAGAACGCCACCGGCTTGCAGGTGACTTCGGCGGTGCTCGCGGGGATGGTGTGGGCCATGGAAAATCCGAACGCCGGCATCGTGGAAACCGACGAGATGGACTTCCGCCGCTGCCTTGAAATCCAGACACCCTATCTCGGCCCCGTGATCGGTGTTTATACCGATTGGACTCCGCTCGATGGGCGCGGCCTTCTGTTTGAGGAAAAGCTCGACCGCCGCAATCCCTGGGCTTTCGCCAATATCATCGTGCGATGAGGACAACTTGTGTCTTCCCCTCATCCTGAGGCGGCCGGGCCTCGAAGGGTCACTTTCGGGCTCGCGGCTATCCTTCGAGGCTCGGCCCGCTGGGCCTCGCACCGCAGGATGAGGACGGTGGAAATGAAATCGATTCGCATTTTGATCGCCTTCGCCGGGTTGCTGCTTGTTACAGCGCCATCCTTCGCGGCGCCCCGCCACGGCATTGCCATGCAGGGCGAACCGGCGTTGCCTCCGGACTTCAAAAGCCTGCCCTATGTCAATCCGGATGCTCCCCAGGGCGGCCAGTTGCGCCAGGCGATGACGGGGAGCTTCGACAGCGTTAATCCCTTCATTGTGAAGGGCGCCGAAGTCTTCGGAATCCGCACCTATGTTTTCGAAAGCCTGATGGGCCGCAACTGGGACGAGCCCTTCTCGCTCTACGGTCTTCTGGCGGAATCGATCGACGTCTCCGAGGACCGGCAGACCTTCACGTTCAAGCTGAGGCCGGAAGCGAAATTTTCCGACGGCAAAGCGGTGACGGCGGCGGATGTGGTATTTTCCATGGAGACGCTGCGCGACAAAGGCAGGCCCAACTTCAAGAGCTATTACTCCAAAATCACCAAATCCGAAACCCCCGATGAACGCACCGTGGTTTTTCATCAGGAAGCAGGCGACCGGGAACTGCCGTTGATTGTCGGATTGATGCCCGTCTTCCCCAAACATTTCTGGGCGGAAAGAACCTTCGACGCCTCGACACTCGATCCGATCGTGGGCTCCGGCCCCTATGTGATCGCCAGCGTAAGGCCCGGCGAGGCGATCACCTATCGCAAAGACAAAAGCTACTGGGGCAAGGATCTGCCGATTGCCAGGGGCCTGTGGAATTTCGACGAGGTGAAGATCGACTATTACCGCGATGCCAACGCTGCCTTCGAGGCTTTCAAGACGGGCCTCGTCGATGTCCGCACCGAGAGCGATCCCGGCCGTTGGGCCACGGGCTATGATTTTCCGGCGGCGGTGACAGAGGGCAAGATCACGCTGGAGAAGATCGAGCGGAAATCTCCCGCCCCCGCCGCCGGCTTTATCTTCAACACGCGGCGCAAGATTTTCGAGGATGTGCGGGTGCGCGAGGCGCTGACCATGGCCTTCGATTTCGAATGGGCCAATGCCAACCTGTTTTCCGGCGCCTATAAGCGCACCCATGGCTATTACGCGGGCTCGGAACTTTCATCGCAAGGCAAATCTGTCGATGACAGAGAGAAGGCCGTCCTCGGCGATGCGGCTTCGAAACTTCGCCCCGAAATGCGCGACGGCACTTACCTCCTGCCGGCGAGCGATGGCTCGGGCCGCGACCGCAAAATGCTGCGCAAGGCCATAGGGCTCCTCGCCGAGGCGGGCTGGACAGTGCAGGAGGCAGGACTCGTCAACGGGGCTGGAGAGCGGTTTGTCTTCACCATTTCCGTGCAGAACCGGGACCAGGAGAAGATCGCCCTGCACTATCAGCGCACGCTCAGTCAGATCGGCATCGCCGCCAGTTTGCGGACCGCCGATTCCTCGCAATTCACCCGGATGCAAGGCAATTACGACTTCGACGTCATTCCCTTCACTTATTTCAATTCACTGTCTCCCGGCAACGAGCAGAAACACTATTTCGGCTCCGCGGGGAGGACGAATGAAGGCACCCGCAACTATCCCGGCATCGCCGATCCCGCCGTCGACCGGGCCATCGCGGCCCTGCTGACCGCGACAACGCGCGAGGATTTCATCGCAGCGGCCCGCGCCGAGGACCGGCTGCTGGTGGCGGGCTTTTACATGGTGCCGTTCTACGATGCGGGCGGCCAATGGGTCGCGCGCTGGAACCATATCGGGCGGCCGGAGAAGCAGCCGCTCCCCGGCTTCGACGCAACGACGCTGTGGCGCAATCCATGAACATGCCTCCCAGTTCCGATAAACCGTGGCTGCCCGCCGAATGCGCTGCTGTCGTTGCCGATGTCGAGCGGATGCTGGGCGGGGCAAATGACCTGGCCGCCATCGAGGCGAACGTGATGCAATTGATCGGCGATCACGAACGCCACCTCGACCGGGAGTCGCTTGGCCTCAACGCCGGCACCAATGTGATGAACCCGCGCGCCGCAGCCCTGCTCTCGCGCTCCCTCGGCAACCGCCCCAGCCTCGGATACCCCGGCGACAAATATGAAATGGGCATGGAGTATGCGGGGCAGATCGAGGTCATTACTGAAAATCTGGTGAAGCGCCTGTTCGCGGCACCCTATGCCGAAATCCGCGTGGGCTCCGGGGCGCTGGCAAATCTCTATTGCTTCATGGCGGTGGCAAGGCCGGGCGACCGCATCATGGCTTTTCCGCCCGAGATGGGCGGCCATGTCACCCACCAGGCGGATGGAGCCGCGGGCCTCTACGGCCTCGACATTCATCCGGTGCCCCACGACGGCGCGCGCATGACCATCGATCTTGAGGCTCTGCGGCGTGAGGCGAAACGTCTGCAACCGAAACTCATCACGGTGGCGGGTTCGCTCTGCCTCTATCCCTTTCCGGTGCTCGAGGTGCGGGCCATTGCCGACGAGGTGGGAGCATGGGTGCTGTACGACGCCGCCCACATGGCGGGCATGATCGCGGGCAAGCGTTTCCAGCAGCCCTTGGCGGAAGGCGCCCATCTCGTGACCATGTCCACCTACAAGGCCTTGGGCGGCCCGCCTTCGGGACTGGTGCTCACCACCGAGAAGGAATTGGCCGAGCGCCTGGACCGCATCGCCTATCCGGGGCTTACGGCGAATTTCGATCTAGGCAAGACGGCGGCACTGGCACTTTCGGTGCTTGATCTCCTCGAACATGGCGAAGCCTATGCCGATCAATGTATCCGCAACGCGCAAGCCCTAGGCAATGCTCTGGCGGCAGCGGGGTTGCCGGTGCATGGCGTTGCCGGACGTCCGTACACGGAGAGCCATCATTTGGCCCTGCACGCTACTCCCTATGGCGGAGGGCAAACCGCGTCGAAGCGTTTGGCACTCGCCAACATCCTGGTCTGCGGCATCGGCTTGCCCATCGCGCCTGTGACGGGCGATCTCAACGGCATTCGCATCGGCACGCAGGAAGTGACACGCTTCGGCATGGACGAGGTGGCCATGGCCGAGATCGCCAGGCTGATGGCCCGCGTGATGATCGGCGAGGAAGACCCGGTGAAGGTCCGCCGTGAGGTCATCGCGTTCCGCAAGGCCTATAGGACCTTGAGCTTCGTCCGATGACGATGTGGTCACCAGCCCAAACTGCCCCACAGGAGGTAAACCAAGCCGTACACAAGCGTCGCCAAGATAGTCGTGGCCAGCACCTTGCGCCACAGCATGGGATTGACCGGAGCTCCCGCGTCATGGCCTTCGCCTACGTTTTCGCCCGCCTCGTGGGCGTTGCGGACGCCCCAGGGCAGGACAGCGAAAAGGCATGCCCACCAGATGATGAAATAAATGGCAATTGAGCTCAGGAGGCTCATGCCTGCTCAAGCTCAACCAATGTGCCGCAGAAATCCTTGGGATGCAGGAACAGCACGGGCTTGCCATGGGCGCCGATCTTGGGAGTGCCATCGCCCAGCACTCTGGCACCCGCCGCCTTAAGCTTGTCGCGCGCGGCAAGGATGTCGGCCACCTCATAACAGATGTGATGGATGCCGCCTGAAGGGTTCTTTTCCAGAAAGGAACGGATCGGCGAATTGCCGCCCAGGGGCGCAAGCAACTCGATCTTGGTGTTGGGCAGCTCGACAAAAACCACCGTTACTCCGTGATCGGGTTCGGCCTGTGGTGCTGAAACGGTAGCGCCCAGCATGGCGCGATAGACTTGTGCGCCCTTGGCCAGATCCGGCACGGCGATGGCCACATGATTAAGTCGTCCCAGCATCGAGCTCGCCTCCAGGAGGGTGAGTGAGGCTTGTAAGGTGGGCGCGATCAAATCTCAATGTGGCCTTTCGGTGAGCGTGCGGATCACCCACTGGCGCTGTTCGGGGGCGCCAATGCCGCGCGGTTCGAAAATGTGGCGGGCGAGGAAATGGCCGGTGAGCTTGAAGCCGTTGAGAACGTCCTGGGGTGTGGCGGAGGCTGACGACATGAGGAAGTGCGGCAAGGCCAGCAGGCGCTCGCGATAGGGTGCCCCCGCCGCGGCGCTCACCGCCCGCCCGGTTTTTGGCGAGACATAAACCAGATCGTGTTTGGCGCCCGTCGCCGCGCACATCGAAAGATCGAGGCCGAAACCAAGTTCATCCAGCAGCCCCATTTCCCAGCGCACCATCAGAGCCGGCCAGACGTCATCCTGTTCAATGGCATCGAGAATGATCAGGAGCGCGTCATAGACCCGTTGGTGCGGTTCACGCTCGGGAAGAAGTTGCGCAAGGCCGGCAAGAGTGGAGAGGCCGGCCAGCCGGAAAGGCTCTTCCATGATGGCCCCGGCCCTGAGCGACAGGGCTTCGATGCTGAAGTTGCCGAGGTGCTCTTCAAGCCGGGCCCGCCATGTGAGATGGACCCGGTTGCCGGGTTGCAAGACGGGACGCTGCATGCGCGAGCGGCCGCCACGTACGATGCCGAGACTGCGGCCATGGCCTGCGGTGAGCGCCTCGACGATGGCGCTCGTCTCGCCGTGGCGGCGCACCGACAGGATGACACCCTCATCACGCCACTCCATGGCTCAAGAGCCCTCATCCGGCCTTCGGCCACCTTCTTCCACGCGTGCCGCGCGGGCGAAGGCATAACATGGATGTGCCTTCTCCCGTTCGAAGAATGGGAAAAGGTGGCCAAAGGCCGGATGAGGGCTCTTACTTACTCTAAACATCCAGCCCCATCATGCGAAGACGCTCCGGGTCTTCCGCCCAGTTCTCGCGCACTTTCACGAACAGGAACAGGTGCACGCGCCTTTCAAAATATTTCTCCATGTCTTCACGCGCCTGCTGGCCAAGAATCTTGATGGTCTGGCCTGCCTTCCCCAGAACAATGGCCTTCTGACTGTCGCGCTCCACGTAGATGACCTGATCGATCTTCACCGAACCATCCTTGCGCTCTTCCCAACCCTCGGTCTCAACGGTTGAGGCGTAGGGCAACTCATCATGGAGCCGATTGTACAGCTTCTCGCGGGTGATCTCCGATGCCATAAAGCGCAGTTGCACGTCGGCCACCTGGTCGGCTGGATAGAGCCACGGACCCTCAGGCATCCTGGTAGCCAGATATTTCCTGAGATCAGCGGTGCCCGAGCCTTTCAACGCACTGATCATGAAGGTCGCGGCAAATGGAAAGGCGGCATTGAAAGCAGCAGAAATCTCCAGAAGCCGTTCGCGCGGAATCAAGTCGATCTTGTTGATGACCAACACGCTTTGTGCACCCGCCGCCCCAAGGCCTTCGAAGATTCGCGTGACATCATCGGTGAAACCGGTCCGGCCGTCCACCACCACAACCACCGCGTCCGCCTCGCCAGCCCCGCTCCAGGCATTCTTCACCATTGCGGTGTCGAGTTTCCGCCGGGGCGTGAAGATGCCTGGTGTATCGACAAGCACGAGCTGGGATTGGCCTTCCATCACAATGGCGCGCAGCCTGGCCCTTGTCGTCTGCACCTTGTGGCTGACGATCGCCACTTTGGCCCCGGCAAGCTGGTTGACCAGCGTCGACTTGCCGGCGTTGGGCGCGCCGATGATGGCGCAGAAACCGGCGCGCGTCGGTTCGCCGGTCATGTCCTGATGTTTTCGCGCGTGAGGAACTTGGCGGCGGCGTCCTGTTCGGCGATCCGCTTGTTCCTGCCCTTGCCGTGAATGACCTCGCGGCCCGCCACCTGCACTTCGACGACGAAACTTGGTGCGTGTTCCGGCCCCTCGCGGCTGATCACGCCATAGGCCGGGATCGGCAGCGCCCGGGCCAGCGCCCATTCCTGCAGGAACGTCTTGGCATCCTTCTCGATCGTGGTGGATGAATTCAGGAACGGCTGCCAGGTGTAAAGAATGAATTGCCGCGCCGCCTCAAGCCCGCCGTCGAGGTAAACTCCCCCGATCAGCGCCTCCATCACATCGCCCAATACGGTGGTGTTGAGATTGAGACCCTTGGTCATTTCGTTGTGGCCCACCACGATGAAATCCTCCAGTGCCAGCATCTTGGCGGCTTCGGCGCAAATCTCGCCCCGTACAAGTTGACTGTGGCGGGCGGACATTCGGCCCTCGCGGTGGCTGGGGTACGTCTTGAACAGATATTCGGCCATGACCAGGCCTAATACCCTGTCGCCCAGAAACTCCAGCCGTTGATAATCGTCGTGCTTGCGTTTCGTGCTGGCGTGGGTCAAGGCATGGCGCAGCAATGCCTTGTCCTTGAAACGGTATCCGATCCTCTTGGCGATCTCGTCATAGCGGAGGGCTGTAAAGCGAACCACCGCAGAGCTCAAATCAGGTTGAAGAACCGGCTCCAGCGAATGTCCAGGGGCCACCGCCAGAATTCCCAGAGCGTCACATCCTGCGAAATCGAGAAGAAGATGATGTCGGCGCGGCCTACGTAGTTTTCCAAGGGAACGTACCCGACTTCATTGAGGAACCGCGAGTCCTGGGAATTGTCGCGGTTGTCGCCCATCATGAAATAGTGGCCTTCCGGCACCAGATACTCCTGGGTGTTGTCGGCGGCTCCGCTCGCCGTTTCATCGAGCACGCGGTAAGTGACGCCGTTGGGCAGGGTTTCGACGTATTGCGGCACGGGACTGCCCCCGCCCTCCCCCTCGAGGTCGACGAAATCCTCGACCCGCTCCTTCTTTACTGCAGCGCCATTGATGTGGAGAACGCCGTCGCGCATCTGAATGCGGTCGCCGGGCAGGCCAATGACCCGCTTGATATAATCGACATCCGTGTTGGTGGGCAGCTTGAACACCGCGACGTCGCCGCGCTTGGGTGTATCGGCGAGCACCACCCGGCCCGGGAAATCGATCGGGCAGCAGGTGAGAAATTCGTGGCCGAAACCGCCGAGAGAAAAGTTGAATGAATACTTGCCGTAGCCATAGGAGAGTTTTGATACGAAAAGATAATCGCCGACCTTCAATGTCGGATACATGGAGGCCGAGGGAATGTTGAACGGCTGATACAGGAAACTTCTGACGAAAAAGGCGATCAAAAGCGCCTGGATGATGACCTTGACCGTCTCCCACAAGCCGTCATCGGACTTGCGCCGCGTATCGTGGGCTGCCGCCATGGTTTGGTCTTTCCTGTGCATCCCGGCCACAGCCTGACGCCTCTCCGCCAAACTTGCCCTATAGGCCTTGCCCATATGCGTTGCAACGCAAGCCACTTCAAGCTTCGCAACTGTTGCAGCAATAACACAGTGGATACGGCGCGGCCTTTTCTCTTCACCTTCCCCCCTCGCGGGGAAAGGTGGATCGCGCCACTTGGCGCGAGACGGAAGAGGGGGCTGGTTCAGCGAGTCCAGCTGTGAGGCATCTGACTCGCCGCACCGCCCCCTCTTCCGGCGCTTCGCGCCACCTTCCCCCGCGAGGGGGAAGGGGTATCGGTCAAAATCGTTGGTGCTCAGGTTGCAGGTACCGCTTCGATCATGACGATGGCTTGGGCGTAGGGGAAATCGTCTGTGATTGTCAGATGGATGCGCGCCACATGCCCATTGGGCGTGATCCGCGCCAATTGGGCCGCGGCACCGCCGGTCAGAGCCATGGTGGGGCGGCCCGAGGGTTCATTGACCACGCCCATGTCCCTCCAGAAAACCCCCCTGCGGAAACCGGTGCCAAGCGCCTTGGAGCAGGCCTCCTTTGCGGCAAACCGCTTGGCGTAGGAAGCGGCGCGCTGGGCGCGGCGTTCCGACTTTGCCACCTCAATTTCTGTGAAGATGCGGCCGATGAACCGCTTGCCATAGGTCTCCAGCGTCTTCTCGATCCGCCGGATATCGACAACGTCGTTGCCGAGACCGATAATCATGTCAGGCCCCGGCTACCGGGCTTGACGGGGGGGATGGCCACCAATTCCGGAGGCAGACCATTGGCGGCATAGGCGGGAACGTCGAGCCGGGTCAGCGCCGCCAGCGGCACGCCGAGTTGAGCTTTGCCGCCGGACCGGTCTATGAGACAGGCCGCACCCACAGTCACGCCGCCTTCCTCCAAAATGCCGGCAATGCACTCACGCGAGGATAATCCCGTGGTGACGACATCCTCCACCATCAGGACGCGGACGCCCTTGCCAATTGTGAAGCCGCGCCGGAGCGCCAGTTTGCCATCCACCCGCTCAAGGAAGATCGCGGAAACTCCAAGCTGGCGGCCCATCTCATAACCCACGACCACGCCCCCCATGGCCGGGGAGGCGATGAGCTCAATTGGCTTTTTTATCAGCGCCCTCACCTGTTCAGCGAGTGCTTCACACAGGCGTGCGGCGCGCGCCGGATCCATTAGAACTTTGGCGCATTGCAGGTAGTGGCTGGAATGCAGCCCCGACGACAGAATGAAATGTCCCTCCAGGAGAGCTCCCGCCGCGCGGAATTCATCGAGAACCTGCTCGTGGGACAACATGTGCCTAGCCCGCCACGCGCGAAACCGCGCTCACCGGGCTTTTGGTGCGCAGGCCCATCATGATTTCGTTCAAGTGCTTGAGGTCGTGGACTTCGACCGTGACGTCGAGGTCGAAGAAATCCCGGGCGCCTTCGCGTGCCACCATTTGCAAGGCGTCAATATTGCCGCCGTGTTCGCCTATCACCTGTGTCACCTGAGCCAGGGAGCCTACCTCGTTGAGGATGGTCACCGCGATCCGGGCCGGAAAGCGTTGCCCGGCGGCGGCGGCATCCCAGGCGAGATCGACCCAGCGCTCGGGCTGGTTGTCGAACTGTTCGAGCGCCTGGGCAAAGATGGGATAAATGGTGATGCCTTCGCCCGGCGTGAGGATGCCAACGATGCGTTCGCCCGGCACGGCGCCCGTTTTCGGGTAAATCTTCATGGCCGTGGTGCGGTTCACGCCGCGCACGGGCAGCGAATGCTCCTCGCTGGCCTCGGATGTGCGCATTGTTCGTTTGCGCCGTGATTCGCGCAACTCGCTGGCCTCGACACTCACCCCCATGGCGCGCAGCACATCGAGACCGGCGAGTTCGCCGCGCCCGACTGCGGCTAGCGAATCTTCAAGGTTCTTGTGCCCGAGACGGGGCATAGCCGCCGCCACCTCCTTGTCGACGAATTTGCGATCGTGTTTGGCCAGCATGATCTGCACGATTTCACGCCCCAGCCCCGCATATTGCTTGCGCACGGCAGCGCGCGTTGCCCGGCGGATGGCGGCGCGTGCCTTGCCGGTAATGGCCAGGCCTTCCCAGGCGGCCGGCGGCACCTGGGCTTCAGAGCGGATGATCTCAACTTCATCGCCATTGGCCAATACCGTCACCAGCGGCGCATGGTGGCCGTTGATCTTGCACCCCACGCAGCTATCGCCCACCGAGGTATGCACGGCGTAGGCGAAGTCGATGGGCGTGGCCCCCTTGGGGAGAGCAATGAGCTGACCTTTGGGCGTGAAGCAGAACACCTGGTCGTGAAACAATTCGAGCTTGGTGTGTTCGAGAAATTCGTTGGGGCTCTCGCCTTCCTGCAACATCTCCACGAGGTGGCGAAGCCATTGGTAGGCATTCGATTCCGTGGCGGGAACGCGGAAGCCGTCGAGCGCCTCTTTGGCGTTGGGCGCATCCTTGTAGAGCGCATGTGCCGCCACGCCCCGTTCGGCGATCTCGTGCATAAGCCGCGTGCGGATCTGCATTTCAACCCGCATGTGGTGGGGGCCGATGACGGTGGTGTGGAGCGAACGATAGTCGTTCTGCTTGGGCGTCGAGATATAGTCCTTGAAGCGGGCGGGAACGGCCCGCCAGGTCCGGTGCACGATGCCCAGCGCCCGGTAACATTGGTCGACGGTATCGACGATCACCCGGAAACCGAAAATGTCGGAGAGCTGGCCCAGCGACAGCAGCCGCCGCTCCATCTTGCGCCAGATCGAATAGGGCCGTTTTTCGCGGCCCTGCACCTCGGCCTTGATGCCGTTCTCGCCCAGCTTGACGACCAGCGCTTTCTCGATCTCGCGTAAAATATCGCCGCTTTCGGCGTGAAGCTTCTCAAGCCGCTCCGCGATAATCCGGTTGGCGTCGCGATTGAGAACCTTGAAGGAGATATCCTCGAGTTCGTCGCGCACGGTCTGCATGCCCATGCGCCCGGCCAGCGGCGCATAGATGTCCATGGTTTCCTGGGCAATGCGGGTGCGCTTCTCGGGCTTCATGTGGGCCAGCGTGCGCATATTGTGCAAACGGTCGGCGAGTTTCACCAGCAGCACCCGCACATCCTTCGACATGGCGAGCAGCAGCTTCCGCAAATTTTCCGCCTGGGTCGCCTCCTTGGTGACGAGGTCGAGCTTGTCGATCTTGGTCAGGCCATCGACGAGGGCGGCGATCTCTTTGCCGAATTTTTCCTCGATCTCCTGGTGCGTCGCCTCGGTGTCTTCGACGGTGTCGTGCAGCAGGGCGGCGGCCACGGTGGCGTCGTCCAGCTTCATTTCAGTGAGAATGGCGGCGACTTCCAGGGGATGGTTAAAAAACGCCTCGCCGGAGGCCCGCTTCTGGTTGCCATGGGCCTTCATGGCATAGACATAGGCGCGATTGAGCAGGTCCTCATTCGCCTCCGGGTCATATTTCATGACCCGTTCCACCAATTCATACTGGCGCATCATCCGCGCACTGTACGACAAAAAAGGCCGGACGCGAGAGGCCCGGCCCAGATTCTCTTCCTCACCCTGAGGTGCCGCCGAAGGCGGCCTCGAAGGGGTCTGCAAGACCGAGGCTCCGTCTATGCTTCGAGGCTTTGCCTTCGGCAAAGCACCTCAGCATGGGGACCTAAAGATCAGTACCCGTTGCGCTGGCTTCCCGGGCTTTCGGCCGGGGGCATGCCTTCGAGGCCCCGCAGCAATTCCTCTTCGGTCATGCGCTCCATATCGGGCTGGTCACCTTGCTGGGGAGCGTCGTTGACCACGCTCATGTCGCCGGATTGCTGGATCAGCGGCACTTCCGTGGGCTCGGGCTCGTCCACCTCCACATGTTTCTGCATGGCGTGGATATATTCCTCGCGCAAATCCTCGGTGTCGATGGTCTCATCGGCGATCTCGCGGAGCGCCACCACCGGGTTTTTGTCGTTGTCACGTTCGAGCGTGATGGGCGCCCCTTGCGCCACCATGCGGGCACGGTGGGCCGAGAGCAGAACCAGCTCGAACCGGTTCGGCAGCTTATCGATGCAGTCTTCAACTGTGACGCGCGCCATGGGGCTCGTCCGCTCCTTGCTTAAATTGACATGAATCGGGCGGCTTCTAGGGGGTTTTTCGGGAGAAAGCAAGCCTTACGCTGGTGAGCGGGCGTCGAAGGGACTATGGTGACTTTGAACGACTCCGATGCCGAAAAACCTCCGTCAAGGAATTCTTGCCCTGCTCCTGCTGACTGGGTTGTCAGTGCCTGTCCTTGCGGGCCCCAAGCCGGAATATCCCTCCCCAGACGCCTTTTGGAACGAGCGGCACTATACCGATTTCTATTTCGTTCATTTCAATACCCATCTCGCCCTACCCCACCTGCGGAATCACGAAAGCCGGGCTGTTTTCGAGCGGTTGATCGACCCGGCCAATATCGAGCGTATCCTGGCGGATGCCACAGCCCGGCTCGAAAAGCAGCGCCGGCTCCGGTTGATCCTGGCGACCATGGGTAACATTCGCGCCTCCTATAATCTGGCCGTCATCATCGGCGAGCCGCTGCAAGAGGAGCTGACGCGCGTCCAGGTCTTCCACCTTTATCTGGTGGGCGTCGTGGCCGACCTTGAAGACAATATTGCCTCCGCCCGTGGCGGCCCGGCCATGAAGACCGCATGGCTCGGCGTAGTGCGCTCACTTGGAGAAGGCGATGTCTATTCCCCAGTCCAGATCACCGCCCTCAGCGATGCGGCGGCAAGGCGCTATCTTTCTATCCGCGAACTCTTTACCTCGCGCGAACGCACCCTCCTCCTCGGCCGCATTGAAGCATTACAGGCGAAGCAGACGGCCTCTCAGTCCGGCCTCGCCCTCTCAAGGCTCCTCGCGACCGTAAGCGCCGAATAGCGGTGCGTGGTAATATCAGAATCGTGACTTTGCCACGGAAACATTTCAATGGTAGTCCGCCCCGAACCACGGCCAGCGATGCCGCATGAAGCGGTTATAGGGTGTGCTAGTGCGTGCCGGTCATAAAAGCGCTGCAACGCTGTATCCTTTTCGTCGGCCAGCCAGAACACCTGTGCGGCGCCTGTGTCATCGGCAAGATCATAGACCGCATTCAACAAGGCAAGACCAACGCCTTGGCCCCGCAACTGCTTCGTCACAAACAAGTCCTGAAGATACATGATCGGACCGCTGGCCCACGCGAAAGGTGTCATGCTTGCGTGCGCGAATCCCAATGCCTCGCCGTTCCGGAGCGCGATCAACCCAAACAGGCCAGAACCATCTTTGGTCAGTAACCGCCAAGTACGCGCGTTCACTTCTTCCGAAAGGACGCCAGAAAGATAGCGCTGCCATTCCAGCCAGAGGTTGCGCCAATCCCCATGATCGGCGGACGTGAGCTTTGCAATGGTAACGGGGGCCATTGGGCAATCCTATCACGAGCCGGTTGCTTATGAAATTGATACGATAAGATCCGGATTCAGGCTATACCAGCCAGATCGACGCCAGGCCGAGGAAAGCGAAGAAGCCGACCACGTCCGTCACCGTGGTCACGAAGGCTCCTGAGGAAATCGCGGGGTCGATGTCGAAGCGGTCGAGCAGAATCGGTATCAGCATGCCGCCAAGGGCTGCCGCCAGGAGATTGATCACCATCGCCGCGCCGATAATGACACCCAACGGCCCGGAGCCGAACCACCACCAGGCGAAGAGGCCCATGATCAGGGCAAAGAGCAAGCCGTTTATCAAACCCACGGCACTTTCACGGATGGTCACGCGCAGGAAATTCTGCGGCCCCAGCGTGCGCGTCGCCAGTGCGCGGACCACGACCGTCATGGTCTGGGTTGCGGCGTTGCCGCCTTGCGAGGCGACGATCGGCATCAGGATCGCCAGCGCCACCATTTGCTGCAAGGTCGCGTCGAACCAGGAGATCACCCATGAGGCGAGCACGGCCGTCAGAAGATTGATGGAGAGCCAGGTGAAGCGCGAGCGCGTCGTCTCGGCAACGGTGTCGGAAATCGACTCATCGCCGACGCCGCCCAAGTGCAAGATATCCTCCTCCGCCTCCTCGTGGATCACATCGACGATATCGTCGACCATCAGCATGCCGACGAGCCGTCCCGCGTCATCAGTCACCGCCGCCGACACCAGATTGTACTGCTTGAACTTGTAAGCCACATCTTCCTGGTCGTCGGTGACTTTGAACACCGTCTGCTCTTCGTCCATGACAGCGGCGATTTTCTTGTCGCGGGGGCTTCGCAGCAGCCGGCTCAGGGGCACGAAGCCCACGAGATGGAAACTGGGATCGACGACATAGATTTCGGCAAAGTTCTCCGGCAAGCCCCTCCCGGTGCGCATGTGGTCGATGGTTTTGCCCAGGCTCCAGAATTCCGGCACCGCCACGAATTCCGTTTGCATCAGACGGCCTGCGGTCTCTTCCGGATAATCGAGACCGCGCGAAAGGGCGGCGCGATCTTGTTCCGGCACCTTGGCAAGAATGTCCTGCTGCTCGGACTTCTCAAGATCCTCGATGAGGTAAAGCGCATCGTCGGTGTCAAGCTTCTTGATGGCGGAGGCGATCACCTCGTTGGGCAACGCCTCCATCAGCTCGTCGCGCACCGTCTCGTCGAGCTCGGCCAGCGCTTCCACGTCGAAACCCCGGCCAAGTGCCGTGATGAGCCTGACGCGGTCGGACTGCTCCAGGCTTTCGATTAGATCGGCAAGGTCTGCGGCGTGGAGATCGCGCGTCAGACCGCGAATGGCTCGGGCGTCGGCCGCGGCCAGAGCCGCCGTCACCTGATCGACGAAACTGCTGTCGATTGCCCCCCACTCGTCGCGGATGGCGGTTTCTTGCTGAACATCCGTCATGCCGCTTCTCAAGAGGATTCCAGCGTCACGCGCAAGGTCAATTGCGCTAAACCTTAACGAAATCGCTCGACATGATCGCGGACGAATTGCTCGAAGGCGATGGGTTCGCGGCCGGTAATGCGCTTGACGTGGGGCGTCACTTGCGATGCGATGCCGCCCCGGTAGGCGCGGAAGAGATCGACGATTGTGCCGGCGTAAAAATCGGGCAAGCCGGCGGACAGCATTCCGGCGCGCGCCGCATCGTCGGTCAGGGCGATATAGGTGATTTTCTGGCCCAGCACGCGCGACAGGATATTCGCCGCATCATGATAGGACATGCCTTCGGGGCCGGACAGTTCGTAGGCCCTGCCCTCGTGGCCCGGCTCCGTGAGAACCCGCGCCGCGACGCGCGCGATATCGCGGACATCGATATGGCTGATCTTTACATCCGCCGCGGGCTGATAGATCACACCCTCAGCCTTAATCGATTCCGCCATATCCTGGGCGAAGTTTTGCATGAAACCGTTGGGCCGCAGGAAGGTCCAGGCCATGCCGGACGCCTCCACCGCCCGCTCGATGGTCCGGTGCATTTTCGCCAGTGAGTATTGCCCATCCGCCGCATTCCACACCGACTGCTTGACCAGTCGCTTCACACCCGCAGCCTTGGCCGCATTGACTGCGTTAGTTTCCTGCTCAATCTGGCCACGCACGCCGGTGCCTAGTAGAAAGACTGTATCGATTCCGGCAAATGCCGCCGGCAGCGTTTCGGGTACGGCGAAATCGAGTTGCACGGTATCGTAACCTTCGCGCTGGGCTTTCGCCATTTTCTCGGTGGAATGATGGGCGGCGCGGAATTTATGACCATCAGCTTTCAGCGCTTCAACAAGCGCCGTTCCGACCGTTCCACCGGCGCCAGTAACTAAGATCATGGGTTTGGCCCGCTCAGTACAAAATCAAAGCGCCCAACCTTTCCATCGGACGCATCCACGACTCGCATCAACAGCCGCTTATCGAAGAGAAAGTCGCTTTCGTTGCCTGCCTCGCCGGGGAAATATAGCTGTGTCGTCAGCACGCTACCGCCGGGCGCTTGCACCTTGACATGGTAGTGCCGGGTGCGGCGGCTATAGGGGGCGGGAACAATCGTCTCGAACACATAGCGTCCCTGCGCATCCGTCAATTGGTGGCCGCGCAGCCTGTAACCGTCATTGTCGTATTCGCCCCCGGCATCGGCGTGCCACAGGTCGATCATCGCATTGGCGATCGGCTTGCACTGTCGCGTGACAATGAAGCCTGTCAATGTCAGGGCATCGCCCGCCGCGTCCTGCCGGAAGTTCGTCTTCACCGGCGTGCGCGGCGTATAAAAGGGGCCTTCGGTTCCCGCGATGGTCGGCGCGTCGTTTTCGCCGCAGAACGGCGTTGGTTGAAGCTGTTGCGCCAGCGCGCTCTTGGGAACTGCGCCTAGACCCATCGCTGTCGCGGCAAGCCAGCTTTGCAGGATTGCCCGCCTGGTCATCGTTATTTTCTTCATGGTTTCCTCAGCGTGGTCAGCTCTTTCAGGCCCGATTGCTCGATAAGATAGGCCTGAACCTTGTCGTGCGCCTGGTTCAGGCTTTCGACCACATCCTTGAAGGGGCCGACCACAAAGCGGTGCGGGCGGTTGCCGTGGTCCATGGGAATGAGGCTATGAACCGCATTGGCGATCTCATGGGGATCAAGCGTATTGTCGGGAACCAGGCCTTTGCGCATGTGAGCAATATGTTCCTCGAACGCTGCAAGGCGCGGCTTGTCGCTTTCCGGAAGGCTTGCAACCATCTCATCGAAATAACGGAGCGCATTGGCCTGCAATTGCGTGGGATAGGCACCGGCAACCTGGACGATCGTCACCTCGATGCCAAACATGGCCTCCTCATAAACAAGCGCGTCGGCGGCGGCTTCCATCGCCAGCTTCGATGCGCAATAGCCGCCGAGCATGGGATCAAGAATGCGCCCCAGTGCGCTGGAGATTTGAATCAGGTAGCCGCGTTTTCGTTCGCGCATCTGCGGCGCCACGGCGCGGACCATGCGCAGTGTTCCGCCCAAATTGGTCTCAAGATTGGCATTGAAGGCCGCGACCGGCTGCAACTCCACCGGTCCCGGAACCGTCACACCGGCATTGTTGACGAGAATGTCGATCCGCCCAGCAAGCTGGATAGCTTCGGCGACGCCCCGGTCCACCGATGCCTGATCGGTAACGTCGATTTCGACCACATCAAGGGCCAGCTGTTCGCTTTTTGCCAACTGACGCAATTCGGCTGCCGCCGTCGCGTTCCGGCCCTCCACGTCGCGCATCGTCGCAACAACGCGCAGTTTGTTGCGCGCGAAGGTCTCCGCCATCAGCCGGCCAAAGCCCGAGCTCGTGCCGGTGATCAGCACTACGGGCTGTTCGCTACCTGCCGCGCTTTGCGCCCAGCCGGGCCGGGTTGCGGCCACCGTGGCCAATACCGCACCGGCGGCAAGCACGCCGCGGCGGGAAATACTTGATGTTTTCAACATTCGTTTGCTCCTTGTTACATCAGAGGATCGACGTGGGATTCTGATCCGGCTTCAACCCTTGGGCGACATCCCAATGCTCCGCGATGGCGCCGTTCTCGAAACGCCAAATCTCCACCGATACTGCGTGGCCGCCGTCGGGCAACCCGGTGATCAGGTTATGAGTCCAGACGAGATCGCCTTCCGCCACCGTCCGCTTGGGCTCGATGTGAAAGTCGGGGAAGGTGTCGCGCGCGTGGCGGCCGAAGTCGTCGATCATTCCTTGCCGTCCCTTGCGGTCGGCGCCGGGGTGATGATTGATAAAATTCTCGGCCAAAAACAGCGCTCCCTCATCGAAACGCTTCTCGTTGTAAGAAAGCCGGTAGAATTTCTGGATCGTTTGGGTGTTCTTCGTTTCATTTTTCATAACAAGACGCATATGGACATGGTCGTCAGGATGTTAATGCTTTGCGAGGACGCAATAATTAACCGATCGTCCGGGCCATGGACCTCATCAGTGACATCCTGCGCGACCTGCGGCTGCAAAGCGCTGTGCTGAGCACATCCGAATTTGGCAGTCCCTGGGGGTTCGACAAGAGCGCCATCGGCGGCGCTCCGTTCCACATCATCGTCGAAGGCCGTTGTGTCCTCCAGTTAACGGGCGCTGCTCCGATCGATCTCGCGGCGGGCGATTTTGTCATCCTGCCGCATGGCGGCGCTCACGCATTGATGTCGGAGGTTGATGTCAAACGCGTATCCTTCAAGGACGTGCTCGCGGCGAATGGCATCGATGGAAGCTGGACGCGGGAAAAACGGCTTGAGGACCTGGGGCGTATCACCTTCGGCGGCAAAGGCGCGCTGACCCGTACCATCACCGGTGTCTTTACCTTTCAGGATCGCCGCCATAATCCGCTCATCGAAGCGCTGCCCGCCGTTATTCATGTGCGCGGGCACCTGGGGCGGGGGCCCGCATGGCTCGAAGGCTCACTCGATCTTCTCATAGAGGAATTGACGGCCGGCAAGCCCGGCTTCCAGACTGTCGCCGAGCGCGTCGCCGATATCATCTTCGTGCAGGCGATCCGCGACTGCATCGCCCATGCTACGGCGGACGGCAGCGGCTGGCTTCACGGCCTCACCGACCCACAGGTCGCGCGAGCCCTGGCGCTCATCCACGAACGCCCGGGCGAGCCGTGGACAGTGGCATCCCTTGGCAAGGCGGTGGGCTTATCACGCACCGTCTTCGCCTACCGGTTTCGGGCCCTGGTTGGCACGAGCGTCATGGACTATGTGGCCGCCAGGCGCATGCATACAGCGGCCGGCATGCTGGCCGACTCGGCGGAGGCGCTGGCGGAAATCGCCAATCGCACGGGCTACAAGTCGGAAATCTCTTTCAGCAAGGCATTCCGCCGCTGGGCCGGTGTTCCGCCCGGACAATACCGGCGCCGCATAAACGAGCGGGAAATCCCCGCGGCTTAGGACGATCGCCACATGAAAACCTTTGCTCTCCGCATCATGGGTATGATTGTGCTGGTGTTGCTCGCGTGTGGAGTTCCGGCAGCCGCCTCCAGCGATTTGTATCGGGCTAAGACCATTGTTACGGGGCAACGGGAAGAAACCCGTCTTCCGGGGTTCTCAAAGTGTCTCGAGGATGTGCTGGTCAAAGTTTCGGGTGACCCGACGCTGATCGGCGATGCAAACGCTGCCGCGGTTCTCGTGCGGGCGCCGGAGTTCGTCAGCGGCTACCATTATCGCGACCGGCTGGAAGGCCTGCCCGTCAATGACGAGCAAGGATCGCGCGATAGACCCCACGATCTCACCGTCACTTTCGATCCGGAAAAAGTCAATTCTGCACTGCGCGCGCTTGGCCGGGAGCCGTGGAGGACGCCCCGGCCGATTGTCGTCATAGTCCTCAGTGTGCGGAATGACGCTCTCACCTATCTGCTGGCGAGCGATGGCCGCTATGGCATTGACCAACGGGACTCGCTGGCCGCGGCGGCCTGGCAGATGGGCGCACCCATCGTGCTGCCCACTGAAGCCGCGATGAAACGCGCTGGTTTGACGTTTGAAACACTACCAGCGGCGAAGAGCAGCTATCTCGAAAACCTTGCGGCAGAAAGCGGCGGGAGTCTGTCTTTGATAGGCGAACTTGTTTGGAGCAAGGGAACCCTGGGATGGATGGCCGAGTGGCGCTTGGTTTGGAACGGCAATTCCTATCAATGGCAGATAAAAGACGTAAACTTCGATGATGCCTTTCGCAGCGCCATGCGCGGCGCCGCGCAAATTCTGTCGGGCAACGGCCAGCCGGATTGATCCCTGCCGGGAACTCATCTCACTTGCGGCTGACGCGGGCAAACCGATAGGCATCCCTCACATTCTCGGCAAAAAACCGCCCCCGGGAAGGCGCGGCTTTCACTTTCTCGACTACGCTTTCCGGCACCTCATAGTAGTCATAGGCCCGCCCTTGCCTGAATTGGATGGTCAACACACGCGTTGCCTCTGTGTAGCCAAAGCCGAAAAAAGCGGAGGATTCCGGCGTGGCAATCCAATTCAAGGTTTCGTTTCCAATTCATGATTCGGCTGCCGCGAAGCCTGGTGCGGGCGGAGGGACTTGAACCCCCACGGGATCGCTCCCAACGGATTTTAAGTCCGTTGCGTCTACCATTCCGCCACGCCCGCGCACCGCCTCGTGTAGCATCGACCTAGGCTGATGAAACAGATGTTTTGTCCGTGCGGCAACCTACAAGCCGTTTTGATGCGAATGCCCGGCCGGAATGCGATTTCAGATATTTTTCAAAATCGTAGGCCTGCTGCTTTTCGGGAAAGCCCAAATAGCATTCGAGTTTCCAAGGAACGTATTTCGATGTGTGGGGAGAACGGCCCGCATTGTGGTCCGCAAGCCGTTGCTTCAAATCGGACGTCGCGCCCACATAGAGTTGTTCGTTGGAGGCGCTGCAGATGATGCATACATAATACATGCCTGCATCGTTTCCCTCGCTTCGTCCGTCTTCGCTGCGCTACGCCGGACAGGCTTCGCCCATTGTTCTCCGCCTGGCTGCGCCAGGCGTAGCCCAACGGGCGAAGCCTGGTGCGGCCAAGAGGACTCGAACCTCCACGGTGTTACCC
>JBKKDI010000044.1:0-4709 GCA_046708645.1 Aestuariivirga sp. | reverse complement strand
ACAGGGCTTCCAGCGGCTTTTGCTCAGCCTGTTCGATCTTGGGAGCCTTGCGCTTCGACGCTTTGCCGCCCGCTTTTTCTCCCGCTACCCAGGCTTCGGCCAGCGCATCACCGAGCCCGAAGGTGCCGTTGGCCGCACCCACCGCCGTCATGGCGTCGTGGTGACTCTCTGGGCGAAAGCCTTGCAGGACCGTATCGAATTTGATCTTGCCGCCATTATGGCGCCACAGGTGGAGCGCCGGATTCCAGCCGCCCGACATGGCGATGAAGTCGCAATCCACTTTCTTTTCCGAAATGACGCGGCCCTGGCCCTTGCGATAGGCCGCGACCTTGACACTCTCGATATTGAGGCCGCCCATCGTGGTGTGAACGGCGGAAACCACGGAACTCGCCTGCACGTCGATGTCCGCTTGCCGCGCCCGGTCCACGAATATTCCTTCAGCACGCCCGCGTGAGTCGACAATGCGCACGCCAACACCGACCGCCTTGAGCGCCAGCGCGGTTAGATACGCATCGTCATTGTTGGTGAACACCACGCCCTGCGCGCCCGGCGCCACACCGTATCGCTCGACCATGGCGCGCGCGGCCGAGGCCAGCATGACGCCAGGCCGGTCGTTGTTGGCAAAGACAATGGGCCGCTCGATGGCGCCGGTTGCGAGAATGATCCGGGCGGCGCGCACCTTCCACAGCCGGTGACGCGGAACACCCGCCGCAAGCAGCGCCGGATCGTGATCGGCGAGACATTCGAACAGCATGAGATGATTGTGGTGCCAGTGGCCGATCGCGGTGGTGCGCACGAGCACATGCACGTTTTCGGCATCGGCCAAGGCGGTGGCCTTGGCTCGCACCCATTCCGTTTGCGGTTTGCCGTCGATGGAGCCGCCGCTAATATCGGCGAGGCCGCCGAAACGCGGATTTTCATCGGCGATGATGACCCGGGCACCCGAGGCGGCGGCGGCTTCCGCAGCGGCCAATCCAGCGACGCCAGCGCCGATCACCAACACATCGCAATGGACGTGAATCTGCTCGTAGGTGTCGGGATCGCGGCCCTCCGGCGCGCGCCCAAGGCCCGCCGTGCGGCGGATCAAGGGCTCATAGACGTGTTTCCAGAAGCTTTTCGGCCACATGAAAGTCTTGTAGTAGAAGCCGCCGGGAATGAACCGCGACAGCCTGTTGTTGATGGCGCCCACATCGAAAGTGAGCGACGGCCAACGGTTCTGGCTGACGGCGGTGACGCCATCGTGAAGCTCGACCTGGGTCGCGCGCAAATTGGGCTCATGGCGCGCGCCGTCGCCCACGCCCACGAGTGCGTTCATCTCTTCAGAGCCGAGACCGACAACGCCCCGCGGCCGGTGGTATTTGAAACTGCGTCCGAACAGGCGCTGGCCATTGGCGAGAACGGCGGAGGCAAGCGTGTCGCCGGCAAATCCCGTCATCGGCTTGCCGTCGAAGGAAAAATGAATCTTCCTCGTGCGGTCGATCAGGCTGCCGCCCTTGGCGAGGCGATAGGGTTTTCCGCTCATGCCTTCCTGTCCCTGAAATACTCCGCCCACGGACCTTTGGCCTGCGCCATGAGCTTGGGGGGAGGCAGTTCGGTGATGCCGTAGAAAGCCTTGAACTCCATAGTGGTGGTATCGCGCGCCGCGTGAAACCACTTGCCGCAGCCCCGGTCGCAACGCCAGCGCTCAAAGTGAAGGCCCATGGGGTTGTAGCGGATGAACAGGTAATCGCGCTGCTGCTCGTCGCTGATATTCGCCGGATCATGGGTGGCGGGGCGGCGGATATGCGCCTGGCCGCCAGCGTGAAAATCGGTCTCGTCGCCTTCAGCGCCGCAGACGGGGCATTTGATCAGAAGCATGGTGAACCTCCTCCCTCTCCGCGCCTTGGCGCGGGGAGGGTGTCACGCGATGGCGTGACGGGTGGGGTGGTACAGAGCGGGTGGTGGAAAAGACCTCTCACGCGGAGAGACCCCACCCGTCGCGCATTCGCGCGCCCCCCTCCCCGCGCTGACGCGCGAGGAGGGAGGGCGATAGAGAAGCTTCCCATCAGTGCGCCACCGCGGCTGCGACGCTTTCGTCGATCAGGCGGCCTTCGGCGAAGCGGTTGAGGCTGAAGGGCTCGGCGATGGGATGCGGGCGGTCGTTGGCGATGGTGTCGGCGAAGACATAGCCGGACCCAGGAATGGACTTGAACCCGCCGGTGCCCCAGCCGCAGTTGACGAACAGTCCCTCGACCGGAGTTTTGCCGATGATCGGCGAACGGTCGCCGGTCATGTCGACGATGCCGCCCCACATGCGGAGCATGCGCAGGCGCGAAATGATCGGGAAGGTTTCAACCAGTGCCGTTATCGTATGTTCCAGCGAGGGGAAGGAACCGCGCTGCGAATAATTGTTGTAGGGGTCGGTGCCGCCGCCGATCACCAGTTCGCCCTTGTCGGACTGGCTCATGTAGCCGTGCACCGTGTTGGCCATGACGACGCAATCGATGATGGGTTTGATCGGCTCCGAGACCAGCGCTTGCAGGCACAGGCTCTCGATCGGCATGCGGACACCCGCCATATCCATGATGGTCGAGACATGGCCGGCCGTCACGACAGCGATCTTCTTTGTACGGATGGTTCCGCGCGTGGTTTCAAGCCCGGTGACTTTACCGCCATCGCGGTTGATGCCCGTGACTTCGCAGTTCTGGATGATATCGACGCCCATTGAATCGGCACCGCGTGCATAACCCCAGGCAATGGCATCGTGGCGGCCCGTGCCGCCGCGCGGCTGGTAATAGGCGCCGAGAATGGGGTAGCGGCAGGAGGGCTCGTCATTGATGATGGGGACGAGTTCCTTGACTTCCGCCGGTTCGATCATGCGGCAATCGAGCCCGGCGAGGCGATTGGCGTGGGCGGTGCGCTTGAAGGCGCGGAATTCGTGTTCGGTCTGGCACAGCATGAGGACGCCGCGCGGGGAAAACATGACGTTGTAGTTGAGCTCCTGCGCCAGGTCCTCATAGAGCGAGCGGGCCAATTCATAGATGGCGATGGAGGCGTCCTGCAGATAGTTGGAACGGATGATGGTGGTGTTGCGCCCCGTGTTGCCGCCGCCCAGCCAGCCTTTTTCGACGACGGCGATATTGGTCATCTTGTGGTTCTTGGCGAGGTAGTAGGCGGTGGCTAGGCCATGGCCGCCGGCGCCGACGATCACCGCATCATATTCCGCCTTGGGAGCCGGTGAGCGCCAGGCACGCTCCCAGTCCTTGTGATAGTTCATCGCGTTGCGTGCCAGCGCGAAGACGGAATACCGCAGCTTCATCAAGCTTTGCCCCATGGATGGGCGCTATCTAACAAATGGGGGGTGCACCTACAAAGGGATTTCCGACGCCCCAATGCCGCCATGCGACAATGGGACTTGAAAGAAATGGCGCGGATAATTGTATTTCTGGTTCCATGACGATCTGGCTGGTTTTGAGCGCGATGAGCCTGGCGGCGATGGCCTGGCTGCTCATTCCCGTACTGGCGAGCAAGCCTGCCGTGGCCGATCGCTCGGAGCACGATCGCGCGGTTTTCCGCGACCAGCTGAGCGAGCTTGACCGCGATGTGGCTCGCGGCGTTATCGGCGCCGCGGAGGCGGAAGCCGCGCGTAACGAAATTTCCCGAAGGCTGTTGCAGACCGTTCCCGCCAATGCGCCCGTGTCCCATGCGCCATGGGTGGCGATTATCGGAGCGTTGATGATTCCGGTGCTGGCTTTGCCGCTCTATCTCCAACGCGGCAATCCCAAACTGTCCGATGTGCCGCTGGCGGCGCGCCTGGACAATGCCATCCAGAATCAGGATTTCGACGCCATGATCGCCAAGGTGGAGCGGCATCTGGCGGTAGAGCCCGATGACTTTCAGGGCTGGATGGTTCTGGCGCCCGCCTACAAGCGGATGCAGCGCTGGAACGACGCGGCCGCGGCCTATGCCCATATCATGCGGCTCACCAAGGCCAAGCCCGAGACGATTGCCGACTATGGTGAGATGCTGGTGTTCGCCAGCCAGGGCATGGTGACGGCGGAAGCCAACCGGGCTTTCAGCGAAGCTCTGAAGCTCGATCCGAAACTGCCCAAGGCCCGGTTTTTCACTGCGGTGGCGTTGAAGCAGGAGGGGCGGCGTGCTGAGGCCCGTGCCGCATTTCAATCTCTTCTTGCCGATACGCCGCCGGATGCGCCCTGGCGGCTCACGCTCGAAGCGGAATTGAGCGCCGATATGACGGAGGCGGATCGCACCGCCATGATAAAGTCCATGGTCGATGGACTGGAGGCGAAACTTGCCGCCAATGGCGACGATCTCGAAGGCTGGCAACGCCTGATCCGCGCCCGCACTGTTCTGGGTGAGGGGGATAAGGCGAAAGCTACCCTTGCGACGGCGCGCCAACGGTTCAAGGACAGGCCGGAAGCCATCTCCGCTCTCGACGGGCTGGCGAAGGAAGTGGGGATAAAGTGAGAACAGTCCTTTCCTCTCCCTCTTCGCGCGTCAGCGCGGGGAGGGTGGAGGCCGAAGGCGGACGGGTGGGGTTTGGCCGGTGGCAAGACCCCCTCCGTCACGCGCCGAAGGCGGCGTGCGCCACCTCCCCCGCCCTGGCGGGCGAAGGAGGAGGATGATCCGTCAACGAAGCTCTGCGCCATAGACCGTCCACAGCCCCCACGCGACAAGCACCGCTCCGGTGAACTGGCTCAGCCTGTAGC
>JBKKDI010000043.1:0-14756 GCA_046708645.1 Aestuariivirga sp. | reverse complement strand
TGCTTGCTCCCTGAGCATCATCCTGCTTCGCGCCGTGCTGAGCAGGCCCTTAAGGGTTGGGGCCACCTCGCCGCCGCTGACCATCAATGAGCAGACTATTGGAACAGCGCCCTCGAGTCATTGAGTTTCCTGAAAATCAACTACGGGCTGAAAGCCGCCGTTAACACGTCCTGTGGGGCTGCCCAAACGGGGCTGGAGACCTGGCCAGTCGCCTCCAAGATACTCGGTGTCGGCTCGAGATGAGTCCGAAATTACTGTTGCGAATCAACAGTGTCCTTAATGTACTTCGGGCATGAAGCAATACAACTCGTCCGGTGGGAACCGAAGTCAGCGGCCCCTCCCCGGTGGCCTTGTCGCTGGCCTGCTCCTTGGATTTTGCTCCTCGAGTGCTGGATTTCTGGTTTGGTCAATAATTTTCAACCCTGCAGCAGAGCCCCCTGTTCTCGAAAAGGCGATCGTCGCCGAAACGATGCTCCCCCTAGATATAACGCGCGTGTCGCAAAGCGAGAAACAAGGCTGTCACAGGTGTCGGGAGATCGGAAGAGGCCGCGCTCTGTTCCACTGCTCGAAAATATGCACGCGCACAATTATTCTACAGCCTAATAACTTACTCCAATCGTGATCATCCCCAACCGACTGGTCATCGCCACTGCTTCTCTTCAAGTGACCAGTTACCTCCAGGCAGCTCCCCATCCTTTACAAAGCTATCGATTACATTCTGCAGCAGCTTCGACGCATCGTTTTGGTAATTGTTCACCGGAAGCGCCTGACCGAACGCTATTGACCCAGTGCTGAAAACGGCACCGTTATTGGGTGCTGTAAAGTAGGTCATGTCGGCTCGGATTCTATAGTCGAGAGTCCCTACAAGCCCGGCGTAGGCATAAAGCAACTCTTCCGTGACCAACACGTAGTTGTCGCTATGGCCACCGGATGAGGCAATGATACGGGTATGTGGCGGCGTACCTAGTGACAGGTCATAGCGATCCAGTTCCAGTCCTGCCGCGCCACCATAAGCCAGCCCCTCGTCGCCAAGAATTTCTCCGGTTGTGCCATTAGATATCCAGGATACTGTCCGGTGATAACTGTCTGGCATCCTTCGGTAGGGTGCACTAGTTTCGAAACCTTCAGCGATGAAGCCTACGCCAGTCAGTTTTTGCGGCGCCCGTCCCCGGTTCCGCCAGAGCCCGCTCTTCTCTCCCGTTGTTTGAAGATAATGTTCACCGGCTTTTGCCGCCCAGGCGCGCATACCCGAGTCCAGCTTTCTAACTTCCATGCACCACGGCTCATCTTGGTAAAAGCCAATGCACCAATAGTAACCGTTGCCCCCCATATAAATCAGCCTACCTCCCTGGGCGACGAAATCCTCCTGGGCGTCGAGCATTTTTTCAGACACGTACTCGGGATGGGTGCCAGTGATCACACATTTATAAGACTTAAGGGCTTCTAGTCCTTCGATATGCAAATCCTCGTCCGTAACGATATCGAATTGATGCCCGCACTGTTCCAACCAAGCAACAATTGAGAGGTCGGCGGGAAACTGCCACGGAACACCCATACTTGAGATCCGATACTTAGGTCTCATGTTTACGATTGGTCTTTTGTAGGAACTGAAAGAAACCCCGGCGCCGTCTTCATAGGAATCGTAGGTCGATAGTCCAAAATCCCGATTTTTATAGGTTTCAATATCAATGTCGGTGACGATGGGTGGTTGGCCAGTCATCGGTTGGATGATCTGTGCGTCAAAGCTCAATTTCTCGTTTGCATAGGCAAGGTAACTGGCCGTTGGGACAAGAAAGCAAAGCTTTGCTTGCGGTCTTGACGGTCGAACAAAAAAGACAAGGTATTCCTCGCCCAAGCCAATCCCATCGCCCGCTCGGAGCCTAATGGCATAGACCCCACTCTTAAGGTTTGCTGGGACTTGCATGGTCTTGGTTACATCCCATCGACAATCGGTAACTGCCTCTCGGTGAAATCCTATTGCCCCGTACTCGCCCGGCGAAAGCCTGAAGCAGTCGTTCTTCCCGGACCAGTTCCAGCCGGTGAGTCCGCGTACCGGATGATTTATGCCCTTAGCTAAGAGTCCATTCGGACCGGTATCTAGGACTGAAGTGCCGACACCGTTTTCGGTATAGCCTTTAGTGGTGTCCCAATAGGCCACCAGTCCTCTCTCTATGGGCTGTCCTTCGCGGCAGAGTACATCCATTTCGGGTCGCGACAGGACCCGGTTAAAAATTCCAAACCTATCGATTTTGCCGGCGTAGGTATCATTGATAAACTTCCCTCTGAGCTCATGAAAGTCCTGGGCTCCCGCCACAACAAAGGGCACATCCTCGCGGTTCTTCTGCCTAAATCTGAATGTTGTCTGGACATGAGAGCTGAAATCGTATGGTGCAACTTTTCCTATCAGGGAATTGTATCTGTTCAACACGCCTTCCTGATACAAAGTGGCCGTTCCGGTCTCATAATCGAAGCTGGCCCCAACCAAATACCAGACCTTCTTTAGTAATGGCAGTTCGGCAGTGGCATAATCGACTTCCTTCCCGTCACCGACCCAGAATTCCAATCGTCCCTGGGGATTGATGCCGATGCCATAGCCTTCATTGGCCCTGGTATCCCATCTCCCCATCAAGGATTGGCGTTGTCCCAAATTCGGCAAAGCGGGGCAGATGTAACAGAACATCGAAAAACTTCCGTTGAGCTTCAGCCGCCCTTCGGGGTCGTCCACAACCAGATGCGATCCTAGCTGAGTGAACTGCTTCTTGACCGACCAGATTCCATTGACAGGGTGATCGATTTCCTGCTCCAGAAAACCTGGGCCCGCAGGATTCTCATCTCCGTGAATCAGTCGAACAAGTTGGGCATCGGCAGTAGATGTTCCATCCGCGCTGACGTGAAAATCAATGGTTTCACCTTGCTTGACCGAAATCTTGTTACCGTAACCAAAGATCTTAATCTCAGCCATCTATCCATTCCAACGATGTTTGACTTCAGGTATCCGATTTCAGGACTTCGCGGATCCTGCGGAGAAAAATTGCGTGATAGGCGTCTTCTGGTCGGTCGTAGTGCTCACCGAAGTTCATAAGCGGAGGGTCTCGTTCTCCGGAGAGTTGGGCGATCTGGAATTTGTTCGACCTCTGATCTTTCTTGACCACATACTTGCCCTCCTGGGGAGCGTAGCGAAAGTAAAGCAGAAGCCTCTCGAGTGGCTCACTGTGTCGTCCGAGCGGGCTTTTCCGGTGTTCTTCGATGATGTCGTCGGATATGACCGTTCGCAAATATTCCCTTTGTTTCTTGCGAAATAACTGCCGATAGACGACATCTTGATCATTCGATTTCATCGCCGCTCCTTTCCTCAGGAAGCCGTGGCTCTATGTTTAAGATTCGAGGAGATCATAAACCCGCCGCCGAAACACCCCGTGATAGGCCTCTTCCACCCTCTCATATTCTTTGTCCTCGACGATTCGAGGAGAGGCCCCACGGAAGCCAGAGAAGGCTACGATCTTGTAGCGTTTGGTTCTTGAATCGCGACTAATGGCGTATTTGTCGATCTGAGGAGCCCGGCGAAAATATAGCAACAACCTCTCTAATGCTTCGCTGTGCTGCCCGAGGGGCTTATTTTTGTGCTCTTCAATGACCTCTTCGCATACAAGGGTTTTCAGGAAGTCTCGCTGCATTTTGTCAAATCGCCGGCGATAAAGGATGTCTTTGTCATCGACCTCAGTCGCCTCCTCCGGGAGGGTTTCTCCTCCCTTTTCAGCCCGGCTTGATCTGTATTCTCCCTTTTTCTTGTCCCGCCAGGCCCTGAATTGCTGCTTCATCCCGAACAAGCCGTTTCGGAGAAAGAGGACAACCAAGAGCATTAGTAAGCCGATCATGATGTGCCTGATCGGCCCCAGGGTGTTGAAGACCTTATCAAGGACAACGACAATAAGGGTCCCTGCCACCGCTCCTTCAGCTCGACCGATGCCACCAATGGTCAACATCGCTAAGCCAAGAAGGACGGTGTCGAACCCGAATATTGCGTAAGCGACGCCCCGATAATGAGCCGTGTAGAACCCGCCGATGAACCCAAGGGCCACTGAGGAAACGAGGAATACCGCAAATCGCGCCTGTTTGTAGTTCACTCCCGTCGCTTCAGCGAAGGCTTCGCGTTTCTCAGGAGCCATTCTCAGGATTCTGCCCAAGCGTCTGCCATCGATGAATCGGAAAAGGATGAGCGAGGCGATCAATAAAGCGTAGGCCCCGTAGTACGAAACCACTGCTTGGACTACGGGCGGCCAGTCCGAATTCAAATACGTCGAAGCCCCATACAAGCCGCCACTCGCGGAGCCGAACTCTCGGGAGGTTACAAAGTAAACTCTGCAAAGTTCGTTGAGACCAAGAGTCAAAAGCGCATAGTAAAAGCCGTCGAGCCGCAAGGCGGGGAGTGCCAAGACCGCCCCAAATACTAGTCCAATCATTGCCCCGACCCAGGGGAGAGCCCACCAGGGCAGACCGAAGTTGATCGACAGCCATGCCGTTAAGAAGGCGGCCGTGCCGACAACAGCGTAGGTTGCAAGGGAGAAGATGCTGGCGGTGCCGATGACCAAGGTCCAGCAAACGTTGATGGCCGCGAAAATCCCAAAAATCGCACCGGCTGTGAGGATCGTGTAACGTAGGCTTTCTGGCACAAACATTGGAACTAGGGCCAACACCAGAAGGCAGATGGCCCAATAGATCGGCCGCTTATCAATTATCAGCTTTTCGGCCTCCAGGGTTTTCCGGTTGTAAAAGCCACGGATTAGCAGCACTGATCGGCGTGTCGGCCACCATCTCTGTCTCTTCCAAAGACGCTTGCCGTGATTTCTCCACTTGTGGATATATTTGTAACGCCCAACCTTGTGCATCGGGACTTTGGATGACTTATTCTTTTCCCAGACGGCCGCGGGATCGCTAACCCGGATGCTGCGGACCTCGTAATTTCCACCCTTGGCACCCCAGACAGCTAAGGGATTTTTCCAGATATACGGCTTGTCATTTTCGCTCGTGACTGTCATTGCTCGCGGGCCTTGTCGAGGATTCCGGCGATACCTCGTGGTCTGAACATCAGTATGGTTATTATCATGAGAAACTGAGTGATCAGAACGTACTGACCCCCCAACCCTGTTGAGGTTAAGGCTTCAGCAAAGCCGAGGATCACGCTGGCAATTACCGCTCCTCTGACGCTACCAAGTCCACCTAGGAGGGCGATACTCACCCCTTTGATCAGGGGGGTAACGCCGCTGAATGGGGCGATGTAGTAAGTCTGAGAAAGCAACACAGCGGCAAGTCCTGTCATCGCTCCAGTGATACTCATCACGTAGAATCCGGTCTTTCTTATTCCTATCCCCACAAGGGAGGCGGCGTGTGGGTTCATCATCATCGCACGAATCTCAAGACCACGCCTACTGGACCTCATCCAGCGAACGACCAAAATCAACATGACGATTGAGCTCAGGACTACCCCGACCTTATCGGAGGTCAACACAGTCCCGCCGATCTGAATTTGCCAAGAACCGAACATTTCCGGGAGGGATTTGCTTCGGGGCCCGAACCACCACAGAAGTCCTTGGGAACCTATCAGACTCACCGCCAGGGTTCCCACCAACCCTCTGACGTTAAAATTCGGCTTTTCGTGTAGAGGAATAAATATCAGCACACAGATGATGATGCCGCCGATTGCCCCAGTGAGCACACCTGCCAACAGCACAATAGGCGGAGAAGCGGACAGCGACTGGGCGGTGACATAGGCACCATATCCGGCAAGTGAAAAAATGAAACCGTAGCCCAGGTTCAGCAAACCTAAACTCGACCAAGTAATGGAGACTGCGACCGCAATTAGCCCGTAGATGCTGGCGATCACGATACCGTTGATCAGTATGAATGTGATGTCCATAAACGAGCTATCCTCATTACCGGGCGTTTCAAGAGGGAGCTCGGGTTGGTGTCAAGGGCTTGGCCAAGGGCTTCCAACAATAGAGGTGCAGGACTGCCGGAACCTTTGCCAAGTCGCAAAGCCTTGATATGCCCATCACCCCCTCCGTGTCTTGATGAATGAAGCCAAGGAAGCTTCACCTTTGAGCTTTCCAGCCTGCATTCCGATTACCCGATCCATCTTGCCTTCGAGCAATGCTACGTTCTGTTCAGCGATAATCATTGCTGAATCGCCCAAGTCGATCTTCAGCAAAGCTTGTAAGACGCTGATACCAATTTTCGGAGCGAGGCCGAGAGATGGCTCATCCGCTAGATAAAGCTTTGCATCTACCATCAAGCCACGACCGATGGAGACCATCCTTCGTTCGCCTCCCGATAAGCGCCCTATTGGAGTTTTCAATAGCTTCCTAAGGGGCTCGAAGAGGGCGAGGACCTGTTCCTTCCGTTGTTTTCTCGTCTTCCAGGCTTCGGTTGTGAAGGCTCCGCTATCGAGGTGTTCCTCGACAGTCAAACCATGAAAGAGTTCATCGGCCTGGGGCATGACTACAAGCCCTTGGCGAACAATCAAGTGGGTATACCGGCCGGGTCCCTGGCTTCGGGTACCGCCAACCTCGCGGCCATTAAAAATGATCGACCCACGCTGCCACCCCGTCAATCCAGCAATTGCGTAAAAAAGAGTGGTTTTACCGTGTCCGTTTAGACCAACCAGGCCGACACGTTCCCCGGCCCTTATGGTGAGGTCGAGATCATGGATGACCCGGAGGGGGCCATAACCAGCAGACAATCCATCGATATTGAGAATTTGGCGCATTGAAATCAATGAGCGACTTCAAAATAGGCAGCCCGAACGGCTGGGCTATCAATGATGTCGTGAAGTTTACCCCGGGCAATTATTTCTCCGGCATCCATTACAATCACGGTGTCAGCAATCGTATCCAAAAGCTCAATCCGGTGCTCCACAATCAAGACCGCGATGTTCATTTCCTTGGATAAAGTTCTGAGGATTTCGTCGATTTCATCAACCTCGCTGTTGATCAGACCCGCGGCCGGTTCATCCATCAACAGCAACTCTGGCCCTCTCAAGAGAAGATTTGCGAGGAGGAGCTTGCGACGATTGAAGGTTTCGAGAACGGAGGTAGGAACAGTCTCGTCAATAACGAAATTGACCAAATTTGAAGCGTACTCGGCATCAAAACGAGTTAGGTACGGCTTGTAGGCCTGCCGCGCCGCCTTGAAAGTTTGGCCAACGGTCAGATCTTCTGGGACAACCGGGGTTTGATAGGTTCTTCCAATTCCTATCCGAGCTCTCTCATAGAGTTGTAGGCCGGTTATGTCTCTGCCCTTATAGGTGACTTTTCCGGTCTTCGGGGCGTACCTACCCGACAAAATTTCAATTAAGCTGGTTTTGCCTGCACCATTGGGGCCAATGATCCCGAGGACTTCGCCAGGCTTAATCTCCAATTCAATATTCCGGAGGATCTCTCTTCCCCCTAGGTCGAGCGAAATGTTCTGACAAGCCAATAGGGGAGTTGAGCCAGCCTCATTCATGAGGTTGTCCGGTTAGGGCCTTAAGCCCTTTATGGAATCGGCCAGGCAATGAATCGCAAAGCTTTCCCGGAGTTAGCCAGCGGAACGCATTTGCAATTTGCCTGGAACCAGCCCCTAACCCCACCACGGCGCTGGCTGGAGCTTGGATTCAGCGATTGGGTCAGGCCAGATGATTTTGTGCTGGACGTTCTGAACCTGAACGTAAAGCTGACTCATTCCAGTTTCGTGGGAGTCTGCCTGATTCCCGAAACCATTGTCGGGGTAGTGAAGTGCCTCCTGGTACTCGTTGTTCATATTCATCATGCCACAAACCCCCCTGAATGGATTGGTTCTAATCCAGTCCACATTTTTTTTGAAATCTTCAGGGGTGGTGTCGAGCGCCCCGGTAGCGTTCCAGGCAGCGGCGAGATACATGAGAATATCGTACCCGTTTCCGGTATAAACCAACCCCATGGTGTTTTTCTCAGGGGTCCCAAACTCGGGAAACCTTGCTAGATATTTTTTTCTGAAGTCCTGTCCTATCTTTTCGCCGTAGACACCGAGGACGGTGCTCCAGCAAAAACCCTCCGTAGCACTTCCCCCGAGCTCCAAAAATTCCGGTTGGGAAGGGCCATACTGGAGGTAGACAATCGAGTCCCTGACTGGGTCAGCGGAAAACTGTTTACAGAAAGCGGCATACTCCGAAGCGACCCAGTGATCGATCATGATAGCGCCGGCATCGACGGCTTTGAGCCGTTGAATGACTGGAGCCCAGTCATTGACTGGATATTGGATGTCTGTGACTTCGGCGAGCTCGAAATTGTATTTTGGAATCGACTCCTTCGCGGCTCTAAGGATGGTCTGACAATAGCCAACTTGCTCAGCGACGATGTGGACTTTCCTATTCTTGGGTTTCCAACCCTGGACCTTCTCCATTTCGGTCAGCCACAAGGGATAGGTCCAGCCGTAGTTGACCTCTGACGGATCGGTTTGAAGGACCTGGCTGTATTTTTCTGGATCGGCTTTGAATGCTTCCGTGGCGTTGCGCTGGGTGTTGCCCTGAAGGTAAGGGCACTTATACTTAGCCGACTCGTCCATTGCTGGTATGGGCGCAAAAATAAAGGCATTTGAAATGGCATGGACCTTTTTATCGATACATGCCGCGATACTTGCCCGGGCGCTCTCGGGAGAGAGTTTGTCAAGATCTGGGACGAACAATTCTATCTGTCGGCCCTGGATCCCTCCAGCGGCGTTTAGTTCCTCCAAAGCCAGGTTTGTTCCGTTCAAATGATCTTGGTCGTCGGCGACCCCATAGGGCGTTGAGAGTGAAGATGGAACGCCCACCAGTATTTTTTCTGCAGCATTGACCCGCCTGACCCAAGGCGCTGGAAAGGCCAGGACAGTTGAACCAGTTGCCACACCCGTTAGAAACTGACGCCGTGATGGTTTCTTCCACTTCATGTGATGATCCTCCCGCAGACCAGTAAGAACAAAATCAATGTATCCAACACCTTCGTCGATGATCGTCCGAAGGTCATAAGCTCGATGAATTAGCAGCGACAGTGAGGAAGTGAACGAGGCCTCAACTTGGCTGCTTTACTGGAGTTAGTATTTCTCCGAATAGCAATGCCGTCAAGGGAAAGATCGGGCAGAACGTCGCCGTGGTCGCTGGTCCAGCAAACCCAAGGGATGCATCGGACCGGTACGTCGGTCGAGTTCTCGGCCTCCGAGCGACGCGACGTAAATTCCCAATTTATCAAATAGGATCGGCGATTTGGTCAGGATGTAAGGGACTGTTCAAGCTAAGAAATAGCGATGAATACTTTGGATGATGGTTCAAGGGTTATCCATTCTCCAACGAAACCCTTCGGGACCAGAAAGCTTTCGCCGGCGCCAAACTCAATCTGCGCCCCGGCACTATCTTTTATCGCAACTCTACCAGTCCGAATTGAACACACTTCGGTATAGGGCCACGGGTCCAGTGTTATTTTCCCACTTTCGCCGGTCCAAAAACCAATTACCACGTGACTACTTGGGGTCTCGAGAATTCGGTATTCCGCCTCAGTCCATCCCGGAGAAACAGCTGCGTAATCTGATAATGGAGGAACGAAAGCATTAGTCCCAGTTTTGTCGATGCGTTTGATAACGGAAATATTCACGTTGTGCCCTTCTCATAATTCTTCGCAAGTCATGAAAGATGCTGCGCCACTCGCCCAACATGCGCAATCATTCGGCGCGGGTGCGCGTCAGGAGATTGAACGCGTCCACGATAACATGCTGTCGCTGCGCGTAAGTGGGCATTTTTTGCCGTCAGCAACACATTGTAATTCATGGAACCTTGAACCACTTTTGCATTGGTATATAGTTAGGGCATTAGTTAGAAAACTGAAGAGGCAACGCACATTAATCTGGTCGATAGGGCGTCTCCTCGGAGCGATGATAATCAAATCATCCGAGCGGTAGGCGTCAAGAAATGGTATGGGCCACAGGAGGTGTTGCGGGGTGTTGACCTTGACGTGTGGCGCGGTGAGGTTGTGGTCATCGTCGGCCCTTCCGGATCGGGCAAGACTACGTTCATTCGATGCATCAACCACCTAGAGAAAATCGAACAAGGGCGTATCATGGTGAATGGCCATCTCATTGGCTACAAAGAAAAAAATGGATACTTATACGAAGACCGTGAGGTCAATATCGCACGCCAGCGGCGCGAAATTGGTATGGTGTTTCAGAAATTCAACCTTTTCCCTCACCTCACTGCATTAGGAAACATCATTGAAGCCCCGATTCGCGTGAGGAGGACGAATCCTACGGAAGCGGCGGCGGAAGGTCGTGCATTACTTAAGAGAGTTGGTCTAGCCAGCAAGGAAGATGCTTACCCAGCCCAGTTATCTGGTGGCCAGCAACAGCGCATAGCGATTGCACGTGCGCTGGCAATGAAGCCGAATTTGATGCTTTTTGACGAGCCGACCAGCGCTCTCGATCCTGAGATGATCGGCGAAGTACTCGAAGTCATGAAAGAATTAGCCCACGAAGGCATGACCATGGTGGTCGTGACGCACGAAATGGGATTTGCCCGAGAGGTTGCGCATCGCGTTATCATGATGGACGACGGAACCATCATTGAAGAAGCGTCGCCGGAGAAATTCTTTACGGCCCCACAGCATGAAAGAACCAAGTCATTTATCGCCAAGATTATAGGAAGATGAATGACCCTATACACCAACCAATCGACAGGAAAAAGAAAAAGGAGAGCGAGCATGACAAAAAAAAGGAACCTATTGCAGGCAATTGCAATGATCGGTCTTGCGGCGGGATGGCTCAGCAACGCTGCAGCGGCCGAAATTGCCACTCCACAAAAAATCAAGGACGCAGGTAAGGTCGTTTTTTGCACTGAACTTGCTTTCCCACCATGGGAAATGCTCGATCCCCAAACACAACAGCCAGTAGGATTTGATATTGATTTTGCCACGGCAGTCGCTGCGAAAATGGGCGTCAAAAGTGAGCACAAGAATATTGCCTTCGATGGTCTGATACCCGGACTTCAGGCTGGCCAATGTGATGCAATCATATCGGGTCTCTATGATAAGCCGGAGCGACGCGAGATTGTGGACTTTGTCCACTATGCATTCACCGGGAATTCCATTTTTGTAAAATCGGATAGCGACATCAATGTTAAAACTATTTCCGAGCTGTCCGGTCGAAAGGTTTCAGTTGGTGTTGGCACGGGACCGGAAGCCGACCTCAAGGCAGCCAACGAGGAGCTTAAGGCAGCTGGAAAACCGGAAATTCAGATCATCTCGATGCCAAGCACAGCAGACGCAATCCAGCAACTGATGGCGGGATTGGTCGAAGCCTACGCCGGATCAACCGATCAAGGCGGATATTTTGATAAGCAAAACCCGGGCCAGATCAGGTTGGCCAGTCCACAGGTTTCAGCGCTTCCTGTTGGCATTGCTACACTTCACAAAGATAAGGATCTGCATGAAGCATTTGATGCGGCTTACAAGAGTATTCGTGCTGACGGATCGTATGAGGGTCTGTTAAAGAAATGGGGCTTCGAAAAACTCGCGATCGAGCCCTAGAACGAATGGTGGGTTTGAATGGGTAATCTTGATCTCGATTTTTCGTTTTTCCTGAAATACCTTTTCAACCCGCCCTCAATCTTGCTTTGGGGATTATGGCTAACCATTTCTGTCTCTATTGTCGCGCAGACCCTAGGCGTTACACTTGGCTTCTTTGTCGCTTTGGCTCGTTTGTCAAAGCGGAAGTGGTTAAGTTCACTTGCGGTTTTTTATATTTGGGCATGGCGCGGCACGCCTATTCTCGTACAGTTAGTCCTTATTTATACCGGTGTGGCGGCTGCCGGTATTTACAAGTATCCCGACTTGGTGTTTGGACCGTTCAGGCTATCGGGCCCATTACAGGCTGCAATACTGACGCTCTCCCTCAATGAAGCGGCCTATATGGCTGAAATATTTAGAGCCGCAATTTCATCCATTGATAAGGGGCAGAATGATGCAGCAAAGGCGTTGGGAATGACTCCCGCGATTTCAATGCGCCGAATTATACTGCCGCAAGCATTGCGCATTGTAATACCGCCACTAGGCAATGAATTTACGCTGATGTTGAAGGGAACTTCCCTCTTGTCGATCATCGGCATCAGAGAGCTTTTTGGCACTTTGCAGTCTCTCAACGCCGCGACCTTCAGAACCTTTGAATTGTTCATTATAGCTGCGATCTGGTACTTGGTTCTCACCACCATCATGGGGTTTGTCCAGAGACACCTTGAAGCAAAATTTGGTCAACAGGACAGTACCACCCCACTGGGCAAAATCGGACGCCGAACGTTGTTCTCAGGTCATAGATGAGGCCTGTCAAACTCCACTTCTTTGGGCTGATTAGGTGAGCCGCCAGGTTGGGAGTGTCTGGCCTTGGTTAAATGCCCATGAACCTGTGCCATCGCTATCAGGCTATCGGCCCATAATAAGTGGAAACGGGATGGTGAGTTCTCCACACCATCTCGCTTCCTCCGCCGGTCTACAGATTCTGAAATCGGGTGGTAACGCCGTTGACGCAGCTATCGCAACCAGTGCGATGTTAATGGTCGTATGTCCCATGCAATGCGGGCCAGGGGGCGATGCATTGTGGCTCATCAGTGATCCTGAAACAGGGATTCATGCTCTCGACGCAACTGGCGTTGCAGCCGGCGCTGCGAGTTCGGAGCAATTACGGTCGGCAGGCCTTCATGTCATTCCAAATAGAAGTGGATTTTCTGTCACAGTTCCCGGTGCGGTCGATGGTTGGGTAAAGGCCCATGGACGCTTCGGCACGGTTCCCCTGACTGAGTTAATTGAACCTGCGGCGGTAGTCGCCGAGCGCGGCTTTCATGTTAGTCGTCATACCCGATCGAGTTTTCTTGCCGCAGAACACGAACTTCTTGAAAAAGAAGCGCTAAAACTTTATCGGGAAAGTGACACCCTACCGGAGCTCTACGAAATCCTGCGGCAGCCCCAATTGGCTCGCTGCCTCCGGGATATTGCCTTATCCGGTGGACGTAGCTTTTATGAAGGTGAACTAGCGCGCGCCACCGCAATTGCTTGCCGTCAATGGAATGGTTGGCTTACCGCGGAAGACCTTGCGAACTACGCGGCAGAATGGGTTCCGGCAATCTCCACAGGTTTCCGCGACCTGGAGGTCTATACAACACCGCCGTCTAGCCAGGGATTCAGCCTTTTAGCGGCGCTGCGAGCCGTTGAATCCGTGGCTCCGACCCCCCTGAATATCTTCGAACTGTCCACAACCCACCTTCTCGTAGAAGCTGTCGACGCAGCATTGGAACTGCGGGATCGGTTTAACGCTGATAGATCTGTTGCACTTGAAACCGTCGAGCTGCTCAGTGAAATGAGATCCTTTCCGGATACATTTGATTGGCAACGGAGACACACCCGGAGCCGTTATACGCCTCAGAATCGCAAGGGTGATACCGCTCATCTCTCCGTCGTTGACAGGAATGGCGTCGGAGTTTCACTTATTCAGAGCTTGTTCTTTGATTTTGGCAGCTGCATTCCTGTGACTATGGGCGGATTTACCCTTCAGAATCGCGGGGCTGCTTTCTCGCTTCACGCGGGCGTAACAGGAGAACTTGTGGCGGGACATCATCCCCCGCACACGCTGATGCCCACCATTATTACGAACGCGAACAAGCTTCGTTATGTTCTGGGCTGCATGGGTGGTGACGGCCAGATGCAGACGCAGTTACAACTGATTATTGATTTATGCGACGGTCGATTAGACCCACAACAAGCCGTATCTCGCGCCCGCTGGTACCTAGAGCGAGGTGCGACCAGTCAAATTATTGTGGAGCGTGATGCGGCGAGCCAGGTTCAAGCAATCAATAACAAAGGGCACGCGATTAGAACTGTTGGAGAGTCCGAAGAAATTATGGGCCACGCGCAAATAATAGAAATAACAACGGACGGGGTACTGGTTGGTGCGGCTGACCCGCGTTCGGATGGTCAGGTAGCTGGCTACTGATCAAAGATATCGCCTTTACCCGGATGAGCGCGCTACTGCCCCCTTCATAAGATTGAAGAAGCTCCGGAGTGTGCGCAATCAGATATGATAACTCCTCAGCATCATGCTCCCTTGGTCAGGATGATAATAACCCGTCTCGAAAAAGCTTGGCCGGAAGCTGCATTTGCTCTTCCGGGGGAGAAATCAAATAAATCTCTGAAGTGAATCGGTTTTCTGTTTGCAGGAGCGGCCAAAGCTCACCACTTTTTTCGTCTTCCTGCGCAAACGCCTCCGGGAGAAAACACAGCCCCACCCCGAGGCGGGTCAAGCGCTTTGCTTCGTCGAGTTGCTCAGCCCGCCCAGCTATATTGCGGCCCAGACCATACTTAAGACGGAATCGGGCGATGACGTCCGGCTCATCGCCCCCGGTCATGATCAGCGCCTCGTTACTCAAGAGATCAGGACTTCGCGGCGCTGTTCCGAAGAGGGCATGTGTCCTGCCGCAATACAGGCCGATTGGCTCCTCATCGAGCAGGTCGTAGCGGAATTCAGCTTGGAAGAATCGCGCCGGAGCAACACCCAAATCGGCCTGTTGACGAGACAACCGACGAAGTACCTCCTCCCAGCCGCCAATATCGAGTTCAATAATAACCTTCGGACATTGAGTGTGGAAATGCTCAAGAACTTTCTCAAAGCGGCGCGAGGTAATGCTGCTCACCGCAGCAATCCGCAACTTGCCGACGACCTCCTGGTGAAGATTGGCG
>JBKKDI010000042.1:0-23556 GCA_046708645.1 Aestuariivirga sp. | reverse complement strand
AGGTATCGCTGGCACGGTCGATGGCGCCGCCCTTTCCGCCCGTGAAATTACTGATGACCTTGACCTTGTCCTTGAGTGCCGCCTGATACCGGGGGAGCTCCAAGCCAAGCTCGGTCACCTGACGGGTAACGATGGCGCCTACGAAGAAAATGATGAGAAAGGCCATGAGAACGGTCACGGCGACCGCCACTCCTTGCGGAATGCGCCGGCGTCTCAGGAATCGTACGACCGGCGACAGGGCAAAGGCCAGCAGAACCGAAATGGCCAGCGGCACGAAAAGATCGCTGCCGAAATACAGCCCGCCGATGACGATGACGCCGATAACCGACTTCTCGAGCATGCCGCTGCCGCCAAGCGGCGTGAGCGGATAGGTACGCCGCGCTAGCGCTTCACGGATAGCTTCAGGCATTGTGGTACCCGGGGATCGAGGCCCTGTCCTCGATCAGCAATAACGTCCTGAAACCGCTACCGGTTCCTTTTCCGCAATAAAAAAGCGGCCGGAGGGTGATCCGGCCGCGAAACTTTACACAACGCCTCACTGACAAACTTTGCAGATAGGGGTCCGGCCGGACTTATAAGCTTCGGGGGGCTGGGGGGCTGAGATTTCCGCCGCTCAACTCCAGCCGGACTTTTAGAGGCAACGCCGGTTTTATCGAATCCGACAGAGGCGAGAGCTTGATGCAATTACGGCGGAAACGTGATTTGTGGGTGCCCTGCGACTCTTGCCATGGCAGTCCTTTGGGTCCATCATCCGTTCCGTATCTTTCCATCAGCCAAAGCTGGGGCAAGTGGACGATCAGGAACCGATAGTTCCGTTCCGGTCATGGGGTTCTGGCCCCCGGCCGGAAGGACAGGAAGCCAGAGGCGCAACCGGCAGGTCCGGCGGGCAGATCGCGTTCGACCGGCGTGAGTTGAATACCATATTGGGCGTTTACGGCAGCAAGGTCGCAACCGGTGAATGGCGCGACTATGCGCTTGATTTCGGCCGCGACAAGGCAACCTTCTCGATCTTCCAGAGGTCGAGCGAGATGCCGCTCTACCGCATCGTGAAAGACCCTTCGCTGGCACGGAAACAGGGCTTCTATTCCGTGATCGCCCAGGGCGGCCTCATCCTTAAGCGGGGCCAGGATCTGGCGCAGGTTCTCCGCGTCCTTGTCAAGCGGCCCAGGCTTCAGAGCGTCTAAAAACGAAAATGCCCGGCGCGAACCGGGCATTTTTTACCGTTGCCGGCGACTTATTCGCTGCGCATGATCCCGAGGATATTCAGGATATGCACGAACAGCGTGATGAAGCTGCCGTAAAGCGCGAAAGCGCCGAAGATCGACTTGCCGGTGGCAACGCCTGCGGTATCGCCTTCCACATACATCTCCTTGATCATCTGGGTCTCATAAGCGGTAACCCCGGCAAAAAGCAGAACCGTAACCACCGAGGTAATGAGACTCATCATCGTGCTCTGCACGAAGAACACGTTGACGAGCATGGCGATGATAATACCGATCGAGGCCATCATGAAGAAGGCACCGAAGCCCGACAGATCGCGCTTGGTCACATAGCCAGCAAGGCTCGTGGCGCCGAAGGTGGCGGCCGAGATCAGGAAAGCCTGATAGACGATGCTGGGGTCGATCCTGAGAAAGGTGCCCACCATGGGGGCGATGCCAAGGCCCCATAGGGCGACATAGCTCCAGTAGGCGGCATGGGCCGTGGCGGCATTGCCGGAGAAGATCAGGCGCGGGGCAAAGAAGCCAAGTCCCAGGATGCCGATGAAGAACACCCATTTGAGACTGTTGACGGTTTCCATCGCCGCCGGGCTTGAGGCGACCGCCATGGTGATGATGGCGGTGACGGCCACGCCGAGCGCCATGTAATTGTAAACGCCGAGCATGTAGGACCGAAGGCCTTGATCGAGCGCGGCCTGTGTTCGGGCCTCGGGCCTGGGTTGGTAACGGACTTCAGCCATGGGTAACTCCCTCCAGAGTTCAATTGCGGCAGGGCATATGGGAAAGGCCTTGCAGCGCTTCAAGTTACGATAATTCAAGGTCGTTAACGGGACCTCATCCGCCTGCATAATCGTTCATTTTACGCGCGAGCGCTATGTCTTTTTCGGTGACGCCTCCCGCCGTGTGGGTGGCAAGCGTCACCTCCACCTTGCCGTAGACATTGAGCCACTCGGGATGGTGGTCGGTTTTTTCGGCAAAGAGGGCCACCCGGCCCATCCAACCCCACGCCTGGCTAAACGATTTGAACTGGAAAGTCTTGGTGATGGCGTCCCGGCCCTTGGCTTCGCTCCAGCCGTCAAGGCCCTGGAGAGCCTTCGCCCGCTCCGCACCCATCAGCGGTTTCACACTCACGTGGGCGCCTGCAATTGGTAGGATTCCTCCACCGCATAGGGGCCGCCTCCGCGCGCCGGCCGCGATGAAAACAGCACAAACCGGCCCACTTCGAAGAGCCTGCTTTTGTAGAGGCTGTGGGCAGCCACGAAGTGGTGGACAGCCCGCAAATCCGGATCCTTGAGGCGGGCCAGCGTCACATGGGGGGTAAATTTGCGCTGTTCGGCCGGCAGGCCCAGCACCTGGCAGATGCGCTCGTGGATCGATTGCAGCCGCCGGAGATCGGCACTCTCCTCGACCCCTGCATAGAGCGTGTGAGGTTTGTTGCCGCCGAACACGTCGATGCCCTTGAGCCGGAGCGAAAAGGGCCGGGCGGTCACGCCGTCGAGCTCGTAGGCGATCTCGCGGGCAAGCCCGTCGTCGATGTCGCCGATGAAACGGAGCGTGATGTGAAAGGAGTTCCGGTCGATCCAGCGGGAGCCGAAGAGCCCGCCCTTCATCAAATCGAGATCAAAGGCGACATCGGCCGGAATTTCAACACCGGTAAACAGTCGCGGCATGGCGGGCCTCCTATTTAAGGATTGCTCGGAACGCTTGGGTCTAGGCTAACGTGATTCGGAAAAACGCCAAGCGCTATTTTACCGCAGCCTTTCCAAGAAGTTTCTCGACGTGTGACAGGACGCGCCCGACGACTACGTCCACACCCCTGCCATTGGGATGCAATCCATCCTCCTGATTGAGTGCTGGATCAACCGCCACTCCTTCAAGAAAGAAGGGATAGAGCAGAGTTCCATGTTTTTCGGCAAGCCGGGCGTAGATGGGATCGAACGCGGCCGCGTATTCAGCACCCATGTTGCGTGGCGCCTGCATTCCCGCAAGCAGCACCGGCAGCTTGCGTTCCCCGAGTTTGACTAGGATTTGATCGAGCGCCTGTTCCGCCTGGGGCACCGGCAGGCCCCGCAAGGCGTCATTGGCGCCAAGTTCGACAATCACCGCATCGACGCTGCCTTCCAGCGACCAGTCGAGCCGGGCAAGCCCCGCCGCCGCCGTGTCTCCTGAAACCCCGGCGTTAACGACTTTGACATCGTGCCCTTTGGCCCGGAGCGCTTCTTCCAGCTTCACGGTGAAAGCCTCCGAGGGATCGAGCCCGTAGCCCGCCGAGAGGCTGTCGCCCAGCACCAGCACGGTGAGAGTCCCGGCAAGTACCGTTTGCGCTTGCAAAATGATCATGGCGAGGAAGACAAACGAACGCATAATGCCCGCTTAAGTAGGGGTGCGTCACCGCCTCCGCAAGGCTTTCGCAACTCGACAAATCTCCCGCCGCCACCCATGTTGCGCGCCATGACAGCCCCCGCCGTTTCCCTGATCGATGTGAGCCTGACCCTGCCGAGCCGCGCCGGCTCCGTTGAAATCCTGCGCGGCGTCGATCTTGAAGTGAATGCCGGCGAGGCCGTCGGCATCGTCGGCCCGTCGGGCTCGGGCAAGACAAGCCTGCTCATGGTGATCGCCGGGCTAGAACAGGTGAGTGCGGGCGAGGTGAGGGTGGCGGGCCAATCGCTACCGGGCAAAAGCGAGGATGCGCTGGCCACCTTCCGGCGTGACAATGTCGGTATCGTCTTCCAGTCCTTCCACCTCATTCCCACCATGACGGCGTTGGAAAACGTGGCTGTGCCGCTGGAGTTCAGGGGGCTCAGGGGTGCCATGGACATCGCCCGCGAGAAGCTGGCGCGCGTCGGGCTCTCCCATCGGCTCACCCATTATCCGGGCCAGCTTTCCGGCGGTGAACAGCAGCGTGTCGCCATCGCCAGGGCGTTGGCATCGGGTGCCCACATCATTCTCGCCGACGAGCCCACCGGCAATCTCGACCAGGACACCGGTGAGGAGATCATCGATCTCCTGTTCGAGATGAGGAGCCGCGATGGCGCATCGTTGTTACTGGTCACCCATGACCGGGCACTGGCTTCGCGCTGCGACCGCGTTGTGCACATGCGCGATGGCCGCATCGTCACTGGCGCCGTGCGCGTTCCAGCCGGCGTCACGCCATGAACCCAGGTCTGTGGCTACGCTTCGCCGCGCGCGATCTGCGTTCGGGCTTGCAGGGATTCTGGATTTTTCTCTCCTGTCTGGCGCTCGGCACGGCGGCCATTGCCATCATCGGTTCGCTGGCGGCTGCGGTCGAACGCGGCATCGATGAGCAGGGTCAGCCGCTGCTCGGCGGCGATATCGAATTCTCGCTGATTCACCGCGAGGCATCACCCGCCGAACGTGAATTCGTCGCGAGTAAGGGTGCCGTTAGCCAAGTGGCGACCCTGCGCGCCATGGCTGTGGCGGGTTCAGCCACAACACTGGTGGAAGCGAAATCCGTTGATGGCGGCTATCCACTCTATGGCGCGTTACAGATTGTCGAAGGCGGCGATATCAACCAGGCGCTCGAACACAGGAACGGCGTCCATGGCGCCGTAGCCGATCCACTTCTCATGGGCCGCCTCGGCATAAAGGTTGGACAGCACATCAGGGTGGGCTCCGCCGAGATTGAGATTCGCGGGCTTATCGCCAGCGAACCCGACCGCATTTCCGATGGCATCATCCTGGGACCGCGGCTTTTGATGAGCGAAGCAGGCTTGCAGGCGACGGGTTTGATCCAGCCGGGCAGCCTCATCACCTGGCGCTATCGTGTGAAGCTCGGCGGTGCAACAGATACAACGGCCGTGAATGCCGTCATCGACGACGCGAAGAAAAAATTTCCCGATGCCGGATGGCGGGTGCGTAATCGCAACAATGCAGCGCAAGGTGCCGATCGTTTCGTCGAACGTCTAGGTTATTTCATGACACTGGTGGGCCTTGCCTCCCTCATCGTCGGCGGTGCTGGCATCGCCAATGCAGTTTCCGCCTTCGTCAGCAGAAGGATATCCTCCATCGCCACACTGAAATGCCTGGGCGCCACATCGCGCGATGTCTTCGGCATCTATCTGGCCCAAATCATCCTTGTGGCCCTGATCGCCATTTCGCTCGGGCTTGCCGCGGGCGCCGCAGCTCCCCTTGTTGCCCAGATGATGCTCGCCGGATTGATTCCGCTACCCATAGCGGCGAAGATCGAGGTGTTGCCGCTGGCGGTCGCGGGGGCGCTCGGTCTCCTGGTGACTTTCGCATTCGCGCTTTGGCCGTTGGCGCGCACCCGCCACGTTCAGGCTTCGGCCCTGTTCCGCCATCGAGCCTTGCCGGTGCATGGCAGGCCCGCAGGGGGTGATCTGCTTGGTATTGCATTGGCGCTCGCCGCAATCGGCGCTGTGGTATTCCTGAATTTCGATGAGCCGCGCATCACCGGTTACTATCTCGCTGGCCTCGCGGCGAGCTTTGTGGTTCTGCTTGCCCTTGCCCGGTTCATCGTCCGGGGTGCGGAGCGGCTGCCCCGGGCTTCTTCCGCCATTTGGCGCTATGCCATCGCCAACATTCACCGCCCTGGCTCGGCTTCGACCTCGGTCATCATGGCCTTGGGTCTCGGCCTGACGCTATTCGTAACATTGGCGCTCACCGACCGGACGATCAGTCGCGAGCTCATATCCAGCATTCCCGAGAAGGCGCCCGCTTTTTTCTTTCTTGACGTGCGCAATGACGAACTCGGGGCCTTCATTGATGCGGTGAAGAAGGAGCAGGGCGTGACCGAGGTCACGGCGGCTCCCATGTTGCGCGGCCGCATGGTGAGCGTGAACGGAGTTCCCGTCGAAAAGGTGCAGGCCGCGCCGGACGCCAATTGGGCGCTGCGCGGCGATCGCGGCCTTACCTATTCCGATACGCTGCCGAAGGGTTCCAAGCTCATCGAGGGCGAATGGTGGCCCAAGGACTACGATGGGCCGCCGCTCGTCTCCATGGTTGGTGAAATCGCCACCGGCATCGGCGTGAAGATCGGCGACGAAATCACGGTCAATGTACTGGGCCGCGAGGTGACGGCAAAAGTCGCAAACTTTCGCGAAGTGAACTGGCGGAGCCTCGGCATCAATTTCGTCATGGTGTTCTCGCCCAACACACTGCAGGCAGCACCCCACAGCCATATCGTCACCGTCGAAATCGAGGGCGGCGGTGAGGCGGCTCTGCTAAACACCATGGCGCGGGCATTCCCTTCAGTCACAGCCGTGCGGGTGAAGGACGCGATCACCATCGTCAGCGATCTTCTGGGCAAGATGCTCAGCGCCATTCGCGGCGCCAATGTGCTGACGCTGCTGACCGGCGTGCTGGTGCTGGCGGGGGCACTCGCGGCGGGGTTGTCGGAACGCCTTTATGATGCCGTGGTGCTCAAGACCTATGGTGCCTCACGCCGCCAGCTCATGGGCGCCTTCGTCATTGAATATGCGGCGTTGGGACTCGCGGCGGCCTTCTTCGGAATTCTCGTGGGCTCACTTGCCTCGTGGTTCCTGGCGCGCTTTATCCTTGAAATGCCCTGGAGCTTTTCGCTAGCGACCGCCGTTGTCACCGCCCTCATCGCCATGGCGGTCACCGTGGTTGCGGGACTGAGTGTGACCTGGAGCGCCCTTTCGGCCCGGCCCGCGCCCTATCTCAGAAACGAGTAGAATTGCGCAGGCGTTCGGGCTAGGCCTTGGTGGCCATGGTCGTTCTCAATCGCATCTACACCCGCACCGGCGACGGCGGCGAAACGGCGCTAGGCTCCGGTGAGCGCGTTTCCAAGGCGCACCTGCGCATCCATGCCTATGGCACCGTGGACGAGACCAACGCGGTTGTGGGCCTCACAAGGCTTCACGCCGCAACGCCCGGATTTCAAAAACTCGACGCCATGCTCGCCCGCATCCAGAATGAACTTTTCGATCTCGGCGCCGATCTCTGCGTACCCGGCACTGGACAAAAACTCGATTATGAACCCTTGCGTATTCTGCCCAAACAATATGAGCGCCTTGAAGCGGAAATCGACGAACTGAATGCCGAACTCAGTCCATTGCGCTCATTTGTACTGCCCGGCGGTCACCCCGCCGCCGCCCATCTTCACCTTGCGCGCACCGTCTGCCGCAGGGCCGAACGGTTGATCGTCGAATTAAAGGCGCATGGCAACGAGCATGTAAGCGAAGGCGCCATTGCCTACATCAATCGGCTCTCGGATTTCTTTTTCGTGGCCAGCCGCTGGGCCAACGCAAAAACCTCCGGTGACATTCTCTGGGTGCCCGGGCAAACCCGCTGATGTTCGTCCCCCTTCATGACGGCACGCCGCTCAAAGTCATCCGCTTCCAGTTTGTAACCGTAGCGATCATCCTGGCCACCGTGGCCGTTTATCTCACGGCCGGCGCCTTCACCACGGATCAGGTGCTCCTCACCATCGCCATGGGTTACGGCATCGTGCCGGGCGAGCTGACAGGTGAAATCCTTCCCTACGGTTTCCATCCCATTCCGGAACCCTTCACGCTCGTGACTTACATGTTTCTGCATGCAAGCTGGTGGCATCTTCTGTCCAATATGTTGTTCCTCTGGGTCTTCGCCGACAATGTCGAGGATGCCTTCGGCTATGGCGCCTTTGCAATTTTCTATCTGCTCTGCGGCCTTGCAGCCGGAGCAAGCCATGTGCTGATGGCGCCAGCTTCCGCCGATCCGCTCATCGGCGCATCAGGGGCGGTGTCTGGCGTGATCGGCGCCTATTTCCTGCTTTATCCAAGGGCGCGGGTTTGGGTCCTGCTGTTTGTGCCCCTGCCCATCCGCATTGGCGCCATATGGATTCTCGGCGGATGGTTTGTGCTCCAGGTGTTCAGTTACTTCGTTCCGGGCGAAGGCGATTTACCGGTGGCCCCGGCCGCCCATATCGGCGGCTTTCTGGCGGGGCTCGCCATCACGTTCCTGCTGCGCTCAAGGCTTCTGATCCGCGCCGGCGGGTGAAACCAAACGTCGCATTCCGCCTCCAACTGCCGGTCCCGTAATTGACTTGAGCGAGGCCCATCCCTAGGGTCCCGCCACTTTTGGGCACCGCCATATTCGAGGGAAGAGATGAAGGTTCTGGTCGCTGTGAAGCGCGTCGTCGACTTCAACGTCAAGATCCGCGTGAAAGCCGATGGCTCCGGCGTCGAGCTGGCCAACGTCAAGATGTCGATGAACCCCTTCGATGAAATCGGCGTCGAGGAAGCCGTCCGTCTCAAGGAGCAGGGCAAGGCTACCGAAGTGATCGCCGTGTCGGTGGGCCCTGCCCAGGCCCAGGAGACGCTCCGCACCGCGCTTGCCATGGGCGCCGACCGTGCCATCCTCGTCAAGCATGATGCCTATGTGGAACCCCTCGGTGTCGCCAAAATCCTCAAAGGCATCGTCGACGCCGAAAAGCCCGATATCGTCATCCTCGGCAAGCAAGCGATCGACGACGACTGCAACCAGACCGGCCAGATGCTGGCCGCACTTCTCGGCTGGGCCCAGGCCAGCTTCTGCTCGAAGCTCGAGCCGGGCGATGGCGAAGCCACCATCACCCGCGAAATCGACGGCGGCCTGCAAACCCTCAAGGTCAAGATGCCGCTGATCGTGACTACCGATCTCCGCTTGAACCAGCCACGCTACGCTTCACTTCCCAACATCATGAAGGCCAAGAAGAAGCAGCTTGATGAAAAGACCCCGGCCGACTACGGCGCTGATGTGACACCCCGCCTCAAGGTCCTGAAAACCGTGGAGCCGCCGAAGCGTCTCGCCGGCGTCAAGGTGAAATCCGCCGCCGAACTTGTGGCCAAACTCAAGGAAGCGGGAGCAATCTGACCATGGCCGTTCTCCTCATCGCCGAACACGACAACGCCCACCTCAAGGATGCAACCCACAAGGCGCTCACCGCCGCCGCCAAAATCGGAAGCGATATTCACGTGCTGGTGGCCGGCAACAAGGCCGAAGGTGCGGCAGCCCACGCCGCCAAACTATCGGGTGTGAAGAAAGTTCTTCACGTTGAAAGCCCGTCGCTGGAACGCCCGCTGGCCGAACCCATGGCCGCGGTCATCGTAGGCCTCGCGGGCAATTACGAACACATCCTCGCCGCGGCCACCACCAACGGCAAGAACTATATGCCGCGCGTTGCAGCCTTCCTCGACGTGATGCAAATCTCGGATATTTCCGATGTGGTGTCGAGCGACACCTTCGTTCGCCTAATCTATGCGGGGAATGCTGTGCAGACGGTGCAGTCCAACGACAAGAAGAAGGTGATCACGGTTCGCACGGCCTCCTTCGCCGCCGCAGCCGAGGGTGGTTCCGCTCCGATCGAAAAAGCGGATGCCGCCGCCGACCCCGGCCTCTCGGCCTACCAGAGCGAGAACCTGTCGAAGTCCGACCGGCCGGAATTGACTTCCGCCAAGGTTATCGTCTCCGGCGGCCGCGGCATGCAGAACGGCGAGAATTTCAAGCTGCTCGAACAAGTCGCCCGCAAGCTCAACGCCGCCGTCGGCGCCTCGCGCGCCGCCGTCGATGCAGGCTACGTGCCCAACGACTACCAGGTGGGCCAGACCGGCAAGGTCGTCGCCCCCGATCTCTATATCGCGGTCGGTATCTCGGGTGCCATCCAGCACTTGGCCGGTATGAAAGATTCGAAGATCATCGTCGCCATCAACAAGGACGAGGAAGCCCCCATTTTTCAGGTCGCCGATTACGGCCTCGTCGCCGACCTCTTCCAGGCCGTGCCGGAATTCGATGCCGAACTCGCCAAGCTGGCGAAGTAGAAGGCCGGGATCGGTTACCGTGGGAGGCCCACCGCCGGCACATTCTTGCCGGCCGCAGATGACTTTTTTACCAGTCTGATGTAGCGATCGTACGCGACGATAATCGTTGGAGTGTATGATGACGCCGCGATGGACTTGGGCCGGAGATCTAATCGGGCGGCTGGGGATTGTCGTTCTGTTTACAACAGCCGCATCAATAAAGTCCCAGGCCATCTATAAGGCACTCCAAGACTGGCCGGCATCCTCCGCCGATTTCGAATGGCTGCGGCTGCTTTCGGAGGTGGCGAATCTAGCCTTTCTCATTCTGATTGTCGCGACAACGGTCGTGCGGCTGAAGCCGCTGGGCTCGGCTGGCGGTTTCGAGCCACGCATTACGGCGCTGGCCGGGACTTTCGCCATGGTCTTTCTGACTCTCATACCGTCCACCATTCCGCTGCCCCCGGCACTCAAGGTTTTTGCTCTGTTGCTGACGGTGGCCGGCTTTTCCCTATCGGCTTACGTGCTGTACTGGCTTGGCCGCTCCTTCAGCATCATGGCCGAAGCCCGCCGGCTGGTAACGGCGGGTCCTTACGCCATTGTCCGGCATCCCCTTTATGTCGCGGAAGAGATCGCCGTCCTCGGCGTTCTGCTCTTGAATTTGTCGCTGCCCGGAGTGTTGCTTGTGGCGGCGCAATGGGGGTTACAGTTGCGCCGGATGCATAATGAGGAACGCGTGCTGTCCAAGGCGTTCTGCGATTATGCCGCATATGCGGCCAGAACCCCCAGGTTTATTCCGCGGCTGGCGGCCTTGCGCGCCCGGAAACCGGTTTGAGCGCTGTGGCGAAATGGTAAAAATCGCCAAGTGAAATGCTGCTGACAAATACTGCCTACAGTGCCGATAGAAGGCCACGATGCTGCTTTACTCCGGTCCCCTCAGCCTGTTTGCCCGCAAGGTCGAAATAGCCCTTGCCGAAAAATCCATTGCATTCGACCGTGTATTGGTTCCGTTCAGCCAGACACGGGGTTATGCCCCGAAACATGCCGCCGTTGTGGCGGCAAATCCCAAGGCCCAGGTGCCGGTATTGATCGATGCCGGTCTCACGCTCTACGATTCAACCGTCATCATCGAATATCTGGACGATGCTTACCCCGCGCGCACCCTGCTACCGGAGGAACCCGCCGCCCGCGCCCGGTGCCGCCTCATGGAACTTGAGGCCGATGAAGTGTTGTTGCTGCCTGTCCGCGCCCTCATGCATCGAACCGAACCGCCGGGCCCAAATGCCGCCCGCCGTCTCCTGCAGGAGCAGGAAGCCGCCAAGGCGGAAGACACGATTTTGGCCAACTACGGCAAGATCTTGCAAAAACTTTCTGGCCACGAGTTCCTGTGCGGCGATTTCTCCGTGGCAGATATCGCCACCTTCATAGTGGTCCACTACGGGCTGCGCCTGGGCGGCCCTCCGCTGGCCGGCCATCCAAACCTCTCAGCCTGGTATTCGCGCCTGGCCGAACGGCGGGCCTTCGCCACCGTGATCGCCGAGATCGCAGAGGCGGATAAAGAACTGTCACATCCGGTGCCCCCATTCCGGAAAACCCCATGAAACCGGGCGGTGGTTCCTTTTGCTGCAATGCGAAATGAGGCTTGCCCAAGTTCTGGCCGCGTTATAGGCTTGGCCTGTCTTACAAAGCGGACGCTAGATTAACATGCAGATCAGGAAAGTCGGCGTCATCGGCGCCGGGCAGATGGGCAACGGCATCGCACAAGTCTGCGCCCAAGCCGGTTTTGACGTTGGCCTGAACGATGTCAGCAAGGAACGCATCGAGGCCGGGCTTGCCACCATCAACGGAAATCTGCAGCGCCGCGTCAAGTCCGGTAAATTCAGCGAGGCCGAACGCGAGGCCACGCTCTCCCGCATCAAGCCCGTAGCGTCCTATGACGGCTTTTCCAGCTACGATCTGGTCATCGAAAGTGCTGTCGAAGACGAACAGGTCAAGCGCAAGATCTACCAGGCCCTGTGCCCGCACCTGAAGCCCGACTGCATCGTCGGCTCCAATACCTCGTCGATCTCGATCACCCGGCTTGCCGCCGCCACCGACCGCCCGGAAAAATTCATGGGCATACATTTCATGAATCCCGTTCCGGTCATGGACCTGGTCGAATTGATCCGCGGCATCGCCACCGAGGAGGCGACCTTCGCAGCGGTGAAGGAACTCGCCCAGACGCTGAACAAGACCGTCGCCGTCGCCGAGGATTTCCCCGCCTTCATCGTCAACCGCATCCTGATGCCGATGATCAACGAGGCGATCTACACGCTCTATGAGGCGTGGGCGGCGTGGAAGCCATCGACACCGCCATGAAGCTCGGCGCCCACCATCCCATGGGACCGTTGGAATTGGCCGACTTCATTGGTCTCGATACCTGCCTCTCGGTGATGCAGGTGCTTTATGAAGGCCTGGCGGATTCGAAATACCGCCCCTGCCCGTTGCTGGTGAAATATGTCGAAGCCGGCTGGCTCGGCCGCAAGGTGAACCGCGGCTTCTACGACTATCGCGGCGAAAAACCGGTGCCGACGCGCTGATGTATTATCCCGTCTGCGACGCAATGCGCCGCAGCGCCTCCGCTGTTTCCGTATCGGCGGGATAGAATGCTTCAAGGGCAATCTCCGACAGTGTAATCTCCACCGGCGATCCGAAAACCGTTACGGTGGAAAAGAAATTCAGAACACCGAAGGGTGTCGCAAGCTGCAACGGAACCATCACGGCATCGTCGTCGCCGTATTTGCCGCTGCTTCCCTGTGCTTCACCAGGTTGCGGCAGCGCCTGAAGCTCTCCGCTGAGCCGTTGCAAGACCGGATCGGCCGAGACGTCGATTTGCCGCCGAAGCCGGCCTAGCAGATGGTGCCGCCACTCGGTAAAATTACGGATGTGCGGCGCAAGACCGCCGGGATCGAGCGACAGATGCAGCACATTGATGGGCGGGGCAAGAAGCGCCTTGTCGGAAACGAGACTGAGCAGAGGGGGCACCGCATCATTGGCGGCCACCATCGTCCAATGACGGTCAACCGCAACCGCCGGGTAAGGTTCGTGGCCCCTGAGAATGAGATCGATAGCGGCGCGCGGAGCCTTAAGGGTTGGATCGTCGAGCTGGCGTTCGCGGAATTGCGGCGCATAGCCCGCCGCCAGCAGCATTGCGTTACGGTCGCGCAATGGCACATCGAGGCGTTCGGCAATCCGCAGGATCATGTCGCGGCTGGGCGTGGCGCGATTGCTTTCGATAAAGCTAAGATGGCGCTGTGAAACCTCCGCGTCGAGCGCGAAATGGAGCTGGCTGAGACGCCGGCGCGTCCGCCACGCCCGGACGTGGTCGCCAACGGTTCTGGGAGAGGCTTGCAAAGTGGCAGTCATCATGGGTTGTACTCGTCCTTCGCCGATGGATATTCAATTACCTCCGGCGTAATCGACTTGCACTCTACCGCGGAGAATTATGGCGTCATTTTCACCAGCAAAGGAGACGACAATGTCCATCAATCAATCCTCATCTTTTCTTCGCTATGCCTTGATCGGAGATGCCGTAGCGAGCGGCGCCACCGGCCTGCTCATGGCGGCGGGAGCGGGGCTGCTGACCGGTATTCTGGGATTGCCCCATATGCTCCTGCAATCCGCCGGTCTCGTGCTCTTGCCCTATGCGGCGATTGTGGCCTTCCTCGGTACCCGCCCAGCCATAATGACGGCGGCCGTTTGGATGGTGATCGCGGCCAATGTGCTGTGGTCGGTTGAGAGCATGATTCTGCTGATGTCCGATTGGGTCTCGCCGGCGGGCCTGGGATACGCCTTCGTGATCTTTCAGGCGGCAGTGGTCTTGGCTTTTGCCGTGCTGCAATTCATAGGTGTGCGCCGGCACAAAAACGCCCTGACCGCACCGGCGTGATCCCGCCGTCTGCAACGCGCATCAAGTGCCTTCCGCCAGCGCCGCCTGGATCAGTGTAATGGCTTCAGGGCTTGCCCATTCAGCCGGACCGAGCAGGCGCCCGATCTCGCGGCCCTGCCGGTCCACCAAAACCGTCGCGGGCAGGCCCAGCGCCTGCAGTTCGTTGAGAATCCGGGACGACGGCTCCACATAAAGTTTAAGCGCCCCGGATCCCGTCTCCTTGAGAAAAGCGGCCGACGCTTCAATGCCTTTACGGTCGATGCTGATCGCCACCACCTCGAAATCCTTCGATCCGAGTTTGCTTTGAAGCTCGGCCAGGGCCGGCATTTCCTTGCGGCAGGGCGCACACCAGGTGGCCCACAGATTGATCAAAACCACCCGGCCTTTCCACTGGCTAAATTTTAGTCCTCTGCCGTCGCCATCCTGAAAGACGATGTCGGGCAGGGGCTTCCTTCCCGGTTTCACCACAAAAGCGGCGAGCGCGCCGGTGGCCATATCCCTGGTTATGGCGCCGCCCGCGCCGGTGCCGCTCACGGCAGCGGTGGCGAGGGCCGTGGCCTTGCGCTCGGTGCCCTGAAACCAGTAAATGCCGAGGCCCGCGGCCAAGAGGGCAAGGCCGATGGCAAGGGAGCGTGCGCGGCTGGATTTTTTCTCGCTCATGGGGCTCGTGCTTTCGGCTTAAATAAGGGATTTTCGATGACCAACAAGATGTGGGGCGGACGGTTTCAATCGGGGCCGGACGCGGTCATGGAGGAAATCAACGCCTCGATCGGCTTCGACAAGCGCCTTTTCGCACAGGATATCGCAGGCTCCAAGGCCCATGCCGCGATGCTGTCCAAGCAAGGCATCATCTCGAAAACCGACGCCAATGACATAAGGCGGGGACTCGATGCAGTTCAAGCCGAGATCGAAGCGGGAACATTCAAATTTTCGCGGGCGTTGGAGGATATCCACCTCAACATCGAATCACGGCTTAAGGATTTGATCGGTCCCGCCGCCGGGCGGCTGCATACGGCGCGCTCACGCAACGATCAGGTGGCCCTCGATTTCCGTCTCTATGTTCGCGACGCAATCGATCATTTCGACGCACAACTCAAGGAGTTGCAAGGTGCATTGGCCGAAAAGGCGTTGGCCCATGCGGCAACAATCATGCCGGGGTTCACCCATTTGCAGGTGGCTCAACCCATAACCTTCGGCCACCACTGTCTCGCCTATGTGGAGATGCTGGCGCGCGACCGCTCCAGGCTCGTTGATGCGAGACACCGCCTGAACGAGTGCCCCTTGGGTGCGGCAGCTCTCGCGGGAACGAGCTTTCCCATCGACCGGCACGCCACCGCCAAAGCCCTCGGTTTCGACCGGCCCACGCGCAATTCCCTCGATTCGGTTGCCGACCGCGATTTCGTTTTGGAGACGCTGGCCGCCTGCGCCATCTGCGCCGTGCACCTGTCAAGGCTGGCCGAGGAAATCGTCATCTGGTCAACGGCCCAATTCCGCTTCGTGCAACTCTCGGACAATTTCACCACGGGCTCCTCGATCATGCCGCAGAAGCGCAACCCCGACGCCGCCGAACTGGTGCGCGCCAAGCCAGGCCGCATCCTCGGCGCTTTCACGGCACTTCTCGTGGTGATGAAGGGCCTGCCGCTCGCCTATTCCAAGGACATGCAGGAAGACAAGGAACCGGCCTTCGATGCTTTCGATTCACTGTCGCTGGCCATCGCCGCAACGACAGGAATGGTCAGGGACATGGCTCCTGATGAAAAGGCAATGCGGGAAGCGGCCGCCAGCGGATTTTCCACCGCGACTGACCTCGCCGATTGGCTCGTCCGTACACTGAAGATACCATTTCGCGAAGCTCACCATGTAACGGGTAGCCTTGTGGCGTTCGCCGAAAAGAAGGGCTGCGGTCTCCCGGAAATAGCGCTGACAGACATGCAGAAGATCGAGCCGCGCATCAACAGCGATGCTTATAGGGCGCTCACCGTCGAAGCCTCTGTCGCGTCCCGCAAAAGCCTTGGCGGCACCGCACCCCAAAGTGTCAAACGCGAAGCAAAACGCTGGCTCAAACTGTTGCAAGCCTGATAGGATAAACCCATGAGAACCGTGATCCTTTTTCTCGCTCTCTGCCTTTCCGTTGCCTCCTGCGGCGTTCGCGGCGATCCCGAAGCCCCGCCGGGTTTGCAGCAGACGCAGTAAACCCATGCATCATTTCGCCTACCGCGATGGCGTTCTCCATGCCGAGGACGTGAACCTGAAAGCCCTTGCCGAAGAGGTGGGAACGCCATTCTATTGTTATTCGTCCGCGACGCTAACCCGCCACCACCGCGTCATGTCGGATGCCTTCAAGGGCACCGATCACACGATCTTTTACGCCATGAAGGCCAACTCCAATCAGGCCGTGATCAAAACCATGGCGGACTTGGGCTGCGGCATGGATGTGGTGTCCGAGGGCGAACTGCGCCGGGCCTTGGCCGCCGGCGTTCCCGCCCGCAAGATCGTGTTTTCCGGCATCGGCAAGATGGCGCGCGAAATGGCTTTCGCCCTCAAGGAAGGCATCGCCTGCTTCAATATCGAATCGGAACCGGAGCTGGAACTTCTGTCGAATGTCGCCAGCCGCACCGGCCAGCGCGCCAAGGTATCGATCCGCGTCAATCCCGATGTCGATGCGAAAACCCATGCCAAGATCACCACCGGCAAGGCCGAAAATAAGTTTGGCGTTTCCCGCGAGAGGGCACTCCAGGTCTATGCCCGCGCCGCCGCACTTTCCGCTCTCGATGTTGTCGGCATCGACATGCATATCGGCAGCCAGGTGACCGAACTTGCGCCCTTCGAGCAGGCTTACAAGGTCATGGCCACCCTGACGAAGGAGCTGCAGGCGCAAGGCCACAACATCCGCCATCTTGATTTGGGCGGAGGGCTTGGCGTTCCCTACCGCGGCACCAACGACGTGCCGCCCCATCCCGATGAATATGCGGCGATGGTGAAGCGCACCCTAGGCCACCTCGGCCTCCAATACTGGCTGGAGCCCGGCCGCATGATTGTCGGCAACGCCGGTATCCTGGTTTCGCGCGTGATCTATGTGAAGGACGGCGAGGAAAAGCATTTCGTCATCCAGGACGCGGCAATGAACGACCTGATCCGCCCGACGCTCTACGATGCCTACCACGAGATCATTCCGGTGACGGAGCCCTCGGAGGGAACGATGATGGAAGCTGACGTGGTGGGTCCAGTCTGCGAATCCGGTGACTATCTGGCGAAGGGCCGGCGCTTGCCGAAAGTCGTGCAGGGCGATTTGCTGGCGACCATGACGGCGGGGGGCTATGGCGCGGTACAGTCGGGCACCTACAATACCAGGCTCCTGGTTCCGGAAGTTCTGGTTAACGGCGGCAGGTGGGCGCTGGTGCGGCCCCGCCAAAGCTATGAGGAGCTGATCGGCCTGGACCGGCTGGGGGCCTGGCAGGAGAAGGGTTGAACCTGCCGTAATTGTGATTGCGCCGCCACGGCACAATTTGGCCCTTCTGTGCTATGATGCTGGCACTATGTCCGGCACCCACTCGAAGAAAATCGATAACCAGATCGCCGCGGCCCGGCTCGCGATCGGCTTTGAGCATGTCTGGGCGGCATTGCTATGGCCCATGCTCATTGCCGCCGCGTTCTTCGCCCTGATCTTTTCCGGCCTTTTGCCGGCTCTTCCAGCACCCTTGCGGCTGACGATTGCCATAATCCTGCCGCTCGCTTTCCTCTGGTCGCTCAGGGCATTGTTCCGCGTGATCTGGCCTTCGCGCCATGCCGCCATGCGGCGGATCGAGGCGCAATCGCAACTCGCCCACCGTCCCGTCTCCGGCCACGATGACCGGATGGTGGAGGGTGAGGCGGACCCGCTACAACTGGCCATTTGGCACGAGCACAAGCTGCGCCAACTCCGGCAGCTTGAAGACCTGCGTATTGGCCCGCCCCGTTCCACCTGGCGCGATCTCGATGCGCGCGCACTCCGTGTCCCGGCAGTGCTCTCTCTTCTGGCCAGCCTCCTCCTTGGGCAGGGCAATCCCACTGCCAATTTCAAGGATACCTTCGCCGTCGCTCCCCGGACAGAGAACCAGGGTCTTGCCCTCGACGCCTGGTTGAAACCGCCCGCCTACACGGGCCGGGCGCCTCTCATGCTGACCAGTCCGGCGATGCTTGAGCGGCTGAAGACAGACACGGAAATTACCGTTCCCGAAAATTCCATACTGGCGCTCCGCCTTTCGGGCGCCGATGAACCGCGCCTGAGTTTCCATGATGTTGCCGATGCAACCGCTGCGGAGATCGCCGGGCTCGCCAAAAGCAAATTGGAAGCTGGCCTATTCCAGTCCGAGACCAAACTGACGCAGCCTGTGATTGTGAAAGTCATGGATGGGGCCACGGAAATCGCTTCATGGCGGATTGCCCTCATTGCCGATCTGCCGCCGACTGTGGCGATCACCGAAGAGCCTGCGGGCGATTCATCCGGCACGCTCACGGTAAAATGGAAGGCCGCCGACGACTACGGCGTCACCGGCATTGTCCCGGAATTTTCCCTGTCGGACACCCAGGACGATGGCCTCGGTATCGATGGCAATGGCATCTTTCTATATGATCCGCCAAAATTCCCGATTTCCTTGCGCAAGGCCTCACCCAAGGAAGAAGCGTCCAGCACCACCGCCGATCTCACCGAGCATCCGTGGGCGGGCTTCATGGTCGAGATGGTGCTGGAGGCTAAAGATGCCGCCGGGCACAAGGGTGCAAGCGAGATGCGCCGCTTTCGCCTGCCCGAGCGATTGTTTGTAAAGCCGCTCGCCAAGGCGCTCATTGAGCAGCGCCGCCATCTGATTCTGAAACCGGACGAACAAGGCCGGGTGGCCCAAATGCTTGAAGCGCTCCTGGCATACCCCGAGGGCCTGATCGACGGCAGCGGCGACTATCTCGCCATCGCCGCCATTGTCTCCCGCCTCAAGGCCACGGCAAGCCAGGATGATGTGGATGTGGCCGTCAACATGCTGTGGCGCACCGCCGTCGGCATCGAAGAAGGCAACATGGCCAACGCCCGCGCTGAGCTTGAGGCGCTCCGCCGTGAACTCGAAAAGGCGCTGGCTGAAGGCGCATCGCCCGAAAGAATAGCCGAGCTCATGGACAAGCTGCGCGGCGCCATGGACCGCTACATGCAATCGCTGATGCAGGAGATGGACAAGCGCATGCGCGAGGGCAATCTCGCGCAGAACCAGCAGCCGGGCCAGGCGATTTCGCCTGAAGACTTGAAGAAGATGCTCGACATGATCGAACAGCTGGCCGAGAGCGGCGCCAATGACGCGGCCCGGGAAATGCTGTCGCAGCTCGATGAGATTCTCCGCAACCTGCAGCCAGGAATGCAACAGGGCCAGCTCCAGCGCGAAACGCCGCTTTCGAAAATGCTTGACCAGCTTTCGGAACTGATGCGGAAACAACAGGGCCTGATGGACGACACCCAGCGCATGCGGCAACCGGGAGAGGGAGATCTTTCCGATCCGCAGGGGCGGAACTCCGGCAGCCGGGGCCAGCGCTTTTCGCCGGATGCACTTGCCGGCGAACAGCAGGATCTCGCCGCTCTCCTGGAAGAGATGTTGCGGCAACTTGGCCGTGAGGGCCTCGATGCGCCGCCCTCCCTTGGCGAGGCGGGAAAGAACATGGAAGGTGCTGAAGGCGCCTTGCGCAACAGCGATCGCGACGGCGCGCTTGGCGAGCAGGGCGAGGCCATGGCAAAATTGCGCGAGGGGGCCCAGGGCATGGCCCAGCAATTGTTGCAGCAGGGCCAGGGCCAGCAAGGCAGTTATGGCCGCCACGGCGAAGCCCGCGGTGAAAATCACGATCCGCTAGGCCGCCCGATGCCCTATCGCGGCGAGGATACGGGTCCCGAGGCCGACATGCTGCCGACTGAACTCGCGATAAGGCGGGCCCGGGAAATTCTCGACATGTTGCGCGCGCGCGCCAACGGGCAGCGGATGCCGGAACTGGAGCGCGATTACATTGACCGGCTGTTGCGCGGCCTCTACTGAAACGAGTCCTCCCTCCGCCTTGCGGGGAGGGGTAGGGGTCTAGTGGTCTAACAGCAGATTTTTTCGACGTGGTCTGTTAGACTGGAGCGACCCCACCCTTAATCCCTCCCTGCAAGGGGGAGGGAGAGACAGCCCGTAGGCCCACCTCTTGGATATCTTCCACGTTATTCCCGCCTATTGGCTGCAACAGGTTCTCAATGGCCTTGTGCTGGCGTGCCTCTATGTCACGCTCGCCACCGCCTATGCCCTGCTGCAAGGCATCACCAACCGGATCATCTTGTCCTTCGGCGATTTTGCCACTTACGGATCTTTCGCCGCCATCTATGCGGCACTCTGGACATTGCTCAGCGGCGGAGGCGGCTTCGCGGTGATGGCAGTGGCGCTGGTTGCCGGCCTGGTTGCAGCCGCGGCTCTGGGGCGCGCCAGCCACACACTGGTCTTCGCGCCCATTGATCGCGCTCCGAGCCAGGCCGTGATGATTGCCTCCATCGGACTATCGATCGTCCTTCAAGAGGTCTTGCGCCTGCAATCGAATGCCCGCGACCAGTGGCTGCCGCCCCTCTTTGGCAATGGCATCGGCCTCGTCGGCGGCGCCTTTCCGGTGCAGATCGGCTACACCCACATCGCCGTGATCGCCACCGCCACCGCGACGTTGGCGGCGGTTCTGCTGGCGATGCGCTATTCCGCGGCAGGCCGCCTGTGGCGCGCCACGGCGCAGAACGCCCTGCTGGCGCAATTGTCGGGTGTGAACACCAGGGCCGTGTTTCAATGGTCTTTCGTGGCGGCGAGCGTGCTTGCCAGCATCTCCGGCTGGATTGTCGCGGTGGCCTATGGCGGCGTCAGTTTTTCCATGGGACTGGTGCTGGGTTTCAAGGCCATGTTCGCCGCCATCATCGGCGGCTTCGGCACCATCGGCGGCGCCATTGCCGGCGGCATCTTCCTCGCGGCACTTGAAACCGCGTGGACCGCCACCATGCCCATGGCCTACCGCGACGTCGCGGCATTCGGTATTATCATCCTGATCCTGGTCCTCAAACCCGAAGGGCTTTTGGGCAGCCCCTATCGCCGTGAGAGTGAGACATGACAACGATGACCCGCCGAAGTGGATTGATCCTGATGCTGGGTGCCGCCAGCCTGCTGGCCGGCTGCGAGGAAGACGCCGCAAAACCCTACGTTGAATTCGTGGGCGGCGGTTTCATCTTCAACTACCGCACCGCCAATCATTATTACGGCTTCGTGGTGCGCCAGAAAAAGCCGTTGCCCGAAGGATCGAAGCTTGAAGCCCGGTTTGAAGTGCCCGAAGGCGCGCCGGAGCAAGTGGTCGAGCAGCCGGCCCGTTCCGGCCAGTTGCAGTATGTCTTCCAGACCGGCGATCTCCAGGGCATCGTCAAGGGTCATCCCTATAAGGCGAGCCTGCGCATCCTCGATGGCGCGACGGGTGCTGAACTTGCAAAATATGAAAAGTCCTTCAAGACCGACGTCGACCAGTCGGCGCTGCCTGAAGATCCGCTCGTGGTGGGACCCGGCTACCAGAAACCGTCGCCACAGTAGCTATTCGATCACCACCGCGGTGCCCGTAGCCGAAACCATCAGCATGCTGCCATTGGAGCCGATCGCCTCATAGTCGATGTCAACGCCGATCACGGCATTGGCGCCGAGGCGGGAGGCCTTGTCGGTAAGCTCGGCAATCGCTGTCTGGCGCGCATCGCTCAGCACTTTTTCATAGGCCCCGGAGCGCCCGCCGACGATGTCGCGGATCGAAGCGAAGATATCGCGGAACAGATTGGCGCCAAGAATTGCTTCACCCGCAACAAGCCCCTTGTATTCGACGATCCGCTTGCCTTCGACAGTATTCGTGGTGGTCACCAGCATCGTTCCCTCCTTGCCGCAAAAGTACTTAGTGGCGGAAATGGCGAATGCCAGTGAAAACCATGGCGAGCCCGGCTTTATCCGCCGCCATGATAACCTCGTCATCCTTGATTGAGCCACCAGGCTGGATCACCGCGGTGGCTCCTGCTTCGGCTACCTGCAAAAGACCATCGGGAAAGGGGAAGAAAGCGTCGGAGGCAACAACAGAACCCTTCAATATTTCGGCAAGGCCCGCATCCGCGCTTTTGCGCGCCGCGATCCGGGCGGCATCGACACGCGACATTTGACCGGCACCAATTCCGACAGTGGCGCCATCCCTCGCATAGACGATGGCGTTGGACTTCACATGCTTGGCGACACGGAAGGCGAAGCGCATGTCGGCCAGTTCCTGCGCCGTCGGCGCCCGGCACGTGACGGTCTTGAGATCGAGGCGATCGATGTTGCCATCGTCGCGGGTTTGCACCAGCAATCCTCCGGCAATCGTCTTGACTGACACTCCGCCCGCGCCCGGCGATGGCAAATGATCGACGGCGAGCAGGCGCACATTCTTTTTCGCCGCGATAATCGAGATGGCGTCTTCGTCCGCGCCCGGAGCCACGATCACCTCGGTGAACAGCGCCACGATCTCTTTTGCAGTCGCCCCGTCGAGCTTACGGTTAAGCGCCACGATGCCGCCGAAGGCACTGAGCGGATCGCAACGCAGCGCCTTGCGATAGGCCTCGACAAGCGAATTGCCAATTGCAACGCCGCAGGGGTTGGCATGCTTGACGATGATGCAAGCCGCCTCACCGTTTGCGCCGAATTCCGCAAGGCATTCGAGGGCCGCGTCGGTATCGTTGATGTTGTTGTAGGAGAGTTCCTTGCCCTGAAGCTGGCGGGCAGTGGTCACGCCGGGGCGCTGATCGGGACTTCCATAGAGGGCGGCCTGCTGGTGCGGATTTTCGCCATAGCGCAACGCCTGCAACCGGCGTCCACCGATGGCAAAGTAAGTTGGCAGCGGTTCATTCAGGACAACGCCGAACCATCGCGAAATCGCCGCGTCGTAGGCGGCGGTGCGGCCAAAGGCCTTGGCGGCGAGCGTGCGGCGCGTCTCGCGGGTTGTAGCGCCGTCATGTGCTGCCAGCTCGGCGAGAACGATTGCATAGTCCCCGGGATCGACGATCACGGTAACGCTGTCGTGGTTCTTGGCGGCGGCCCGGATCATGGCTGGCCCGCCCACGTCGATGTTTTCGATGGTCGCGTCCCAGCTTGCCTTTCGTGCCGCGGTTTCCTCGAAGGGATAGAGCGTGACGGCGAGAAGATCGATATTGCCGATGCCGTGCTGTTGCTGCTCGGCTTCGTGCGAGGCATGCCCCCGCACCGCGAGGAGGCCGCCATGGATTTTCGGATGCAATGTCTTGACGCGGCCATCCATGATCTCCGGAAAACCCGTGACCCTCGCCACATCGGTGACCGCAAGGCCTGCCGCCGCAAGCGCCTTCGCCGTGCCGCCGGTTGAAATCAGTTCGATGCCCCGGCCCGCGAGCCCCCGCGCAAATTCGATAAGCCCGGTCTTGTCTGAAACGGACAGAAGTGCCCGGCGGATAATCTTCTGCATGGATGTCCCCCTCCGATAGGGGCCATAGCATGACTCCCATGTCCGGCCATCAGAAAGGAAGCCGCGGCGCTGCCCCGGCGGCCTCGCTGTGGCGGGCCTGCCGCTCGATTTTCCTGAAGGCCCAGTTGATCCTAGCGGTTTCCGT
>JBKKDI010000041.1:0-9211 GCA_046708645.1 Aestuariivirga sp. | reverse complement strand
CGATGAGGCCCGCCGGACGTTGTGGCCAAGGATAAACATAGGGCCAGGCTAGCGCGCCCGTGAATGAGACAGTCGAGGTAAGGCCGAGATTCTTCGAAGCTCTGGCGGCGAGCATCACCTGCTCTACGGCCCAAGCCTGGCGCTCCTTTGGCTTGCCATGCACCGCGGCGGGCGCGAAGGCATCGAAGGCTTCGTCATAGGCGGGATTTACCGCGACTAGCTGGCCTTGCAGATGGGTCGATAGCTCGGTGATCACCACACCGTTGGTCTTCGCAATCCCCTTGAGATCATTGCAATATGTCTTTGATTCTGCTGCCTTGTTCAGATCAAATAACCTCCCGTCCCACGTCGGAATTTGAACACCCGTGTAGCCGAGCGAGGCGGCCCACTTGGTGATCGAACTCCACGAGTTGAATGGGGCAACATCGCCTGCGAACTGCGCCAGAAAAATTGCCGGGCCCTTGATGTTGGTCGCCATGCTGGCACTCCCTAGAGATAAGTATTGAGCATGCCTTCGAGGAATTCCTGCCGGCCTGACGCAGGCTTTGGGTCGATCCCCGATTGATGAACCCGCGCGGCAATTGCCTCGAGGCTTTCTTCGCCCGCGAGCATGGCCTTGTTCCGTGGCTCGTTCCATTTGCCATACCGCGTTTTGACGGCGTTCGCGAGTTTACCGTCCTCGATCATCTTTGCCGCAATCAGCAATCCGCGCGCGCAGGCGTCCATGGAGCCCACATGGGCATGTAGCAGATCGTCGGGGTCGATGGACTGCCGCCGGATTTTGGCATCAAAGTTCATGCCGCCGGTGGTGAATCCTCCGGCCTTGAGGATTTCGTAAATGGCCAATGTCAGTTCCGTGACGTTCATGGCGAACTGATCGGTATCCCAGCCCGACTGATAGTCGCCGCGGTTGATGTCGATCGATCCGAAAATGCCAAGGGCAGAAGCCAGGGCGATCTCGTGCTCGAAGGTGTGGCCCGCGAGGATTGCGTGGTTCTGTTCGATGTTGACCTTCACATCCTTCTGCAACGCGAGAGATGCGATCGTGGCATAGACCGTGGCCACGTCATAGTCGTATTGGTGTTTCGTTGGCTCCTGCGGCTTCGGCTCGATCAGTATCGGGCCCTTGAAGCCGATCTTGTGCTTGTATTCCACCACGAGCGAGAGGAAACGCTTGGCTTGCTCCAGTTCCCGGGCGATATCGGTGTTGAGCAGTGTTTCGTAGCCTTCGCGTCCGCCCCACATCACATAATTCTCGCCGCCCAATCCCTTGGTCACGTCCATGCAGTGTTTCACCTGCGCCGCGCAATAGGCGAAGACATCCGGGTCAGGATTGGTGGCGGCACCCGCCATGAACCGGCGGTTGGAGAACATGTTGGCCGTGCCCCACAGGAGCTTGTTGCCGCCCTTCGCCATCTTGCTCTCGAAAATATTGGCTATCGCCGTCACATTGGCGTTGAACTCCTTCAACGATTTTCCTTCCGGAGCGATATCGAGATCATGAAAGCAAAAATAGTCGATGCCCAGAAGCCGCAGCGTTTCGAACATGAGATCGGTTTTGGTGCGCGCCGCCGCCATTGCGTCCGGCTCATGGTGCCACGGCCGCATGAAACTGTCGCCGCCAAAGGGGTCAAGCCCCGGCCAGCAAAGTGTATGCCAATAGCACACGGCAAAGCGCAAATGCTCCGCCATGGTCTTTCCTAAAACTATCTGCTCGGGTTTGTACCAACGGAATGCCAGATCGCTTTTCCCGTTGGGCCCCTCGAAGGGGATTTTTTCCTCAATGGAGTAGAAGGTCATTGCCGGGAGATCTCCTTGATGGCGGGATAGATTTGCACATACCGCGCGTATTGCGCCTCATAGGCCCCCCGCGCCTTGGCATCTGGCTTGATGGTCTTCGCAATGCGGGGCGGCGTGCACACATCTTTGTAGGATGCGCCCGTCGCCGCGATGAGGCCAAGGCGCGCCGCCCCGAAAGCGCCGCCAAAATCGCCGTCCACCGGCACCTCGATTGGAACCCCGAGAACTGTCGCTATGATCTTCAGCCAGAATTCGGAGCGCGAGCCGCCACCGACGGCGGTGATTTGGCCGATCTCCGTACCAGTGGCCTTCAGCGCTTCAAGACTGTCGCGAAAAGCGAAGGCGACGCCATCCATCACCGCGTGCGTTAAATCCTTGGTATCAGTCTCGTGGCCGAGGCCCATAAACAAACCGCGTATTTGCGCGTCCGCTACCGGCGTACGTTCCCCCGAGAGATACGGCAGGAACAGCGCGGGGGAGGGGCCGATCAACTTGGTGCCGAGATCCGCAGCGAGCTTTTGGGCCGGCGTCCTCGCCACGCCTGCCAGCCACTCCAGACTGGCGGCCGCCGAGAGAATGACACCCATCTGATGCCAAGTGTCCGGCACCGCGTGGCAGAAGGCATGGACGGCGCGCGCCGCATTGGGGCGAAATCTATCGTTCGATACGAACAGTACGCCCGATGTGCCGATTGATACGAAGGCGGAGCCCGGCGTTACAGCACCAATGCCGCAGGCCGCTGCCGCATTGTCTCCGCCACCGCCGGCAACGACGGGCGATTTCGGCATTCCCCAGTTCTTGGCGACAGAGGGTGTAAGGCGTCCCGTGGCGTCCGTTCCCTCGAAGAGCGTTGGCATTTGATCGCGGCGCATGCCGGCGGCGGCGAGAAGTTGATCCGACCAGGCGCGTTTCCCCACATCGAGCCAGAAGGTTCCAGCCGAATCCGACATGTCCGAGGCATACTCGCCGGTCATGCGGTATCGAACATAGTCTTTCGGTAAAACGACCTTGGCAACTTTATCGAAGATGAGCGGCTCGTGCTTCTTCACCCATATGAGCTTGGGCGAAGTGAAACCCGCAAGGGGTATGTTACCGGCAATCTGCCGTGCTCTTGGCTCAAGCCTCTCGATATCGCGGCATTCCTCAAAGGCCCGCGCGTCGTTCCACAGGATGGCGGGAAGCAATACCTTGCCCCCTCTGTCGAGAAGCGTTGCTCCATGCTGTTGGCCCGAAAGTCCGATCCCCTCAACGGCCGCCAACACCTTGGGTTCTGTCTTTGCCAGCGCTTGCACGACCGAATTGCAAGCTTTCCACCAGTCCTCAGGCGCCTGTTCGGACCAACCGGGACGCGGGCGCGAGATAGTCAAAAGAGCATTTGCAGTAGCGACAACCTTCTGCTTCGGGTCGATGAGCACGCCCTTGACTGATGAGGTTCCGATGTCAAAACCGAGATACATTGGCGCTGGCCGGGTTCATGTCTTCGACAAATGCATTCGCCCGGCCGGCCGTCGAGCCGACCGCCAGTTTCTGGAACGCAACTTGACGATCACCGGCATCCGTGTGCACTCCTCTGAAAAAGCATGGCACCACGTGTGCAGTAAGAGAACGAAACAGGATAAAAACGGAGAAATCCTGTGCAAATGAGCCAAAGTTTCGCCTTTCGGCCCTTTCTAATGTAAGAGAAACCATTGAATCACAAGGAAAAAAAATTCTGCGTAGCCCCCATGATGGATTGGACGGACCGGCATTGCCGGTACTTTCACCGCCAACTCACACGCCATGCACTGCTCTATACCGAGATGGTGACAGCGCAGGCGGTGCGTTATGGGGACCGTAACCGGCTGCTGGGATTTGACCGTCGTGAACATCCCGTGGCTTTGCAGCTTGGCGGGAGCGATCCGACGCTGTTGGCCGAAGCCGCGCGTATAGGGGAAGACTTCGGCTACAGCGAAATCGATCTCAACGTCGGCTGCCCCTCCGAGCGCGTCCAGGAAGGCCGCTTTGGCGCGTGTCTGATGGCGGAACCTGCCCTGGTGCGCGATTGCGTAGGCGCCATGGCTGCGGCGGTCAGCCTGCCGGTAACCGTCAAATGCCGTATCGGCATCGACGATCAGGACGACGAAGCGGACCTTGAGACCTTCGTTGCAACTGTCGCGCAAGCGGGCTGCACCACCTTCATCGTTCACGCCCGCAAGGCCTGGCTCAAGGGGCTCTCGCCCAAGGAGAACCGCGAGATTCCCCCGCTCAACTACACGCGCGTCCATCGTCTGAAGCGGCGCCATCCAAACCTCACTATTATTCTGAACGGCGGCCTCGCCAATCTCGACGAGGCCGATGCCCAGATGCGGCACGTCGACGGCGTGATGCTCGGCCGCGCCGCCTATCACACCCCGTGGATTCTGCATGATGTCGATCAGCGCTTCTTTGGTGACGGCGAACCCAATGCAAACCCGGAAACCATAGTTGAGCGAATGAAGCCCTATATCGCCGAGCAACTGGCGCAAGGCATCTGGCTGCAACACATCACCCGCCATATGCTCGGCCTGTTTCATGGCCTTCCCGGCGGCAGGCATTGGCGCCGCGTGCTGTCGCAGGATGCGGTGGGTCCGGGAGCTGGCATCGAAGTCCTCGACAAGGCTCTTGACGAAGTCCTGCGCCGCGCTCCAATCTCCATCATGGCGGCGGAATAGGGGCTTGCGACTTCAAGTCCGGGATGTGTTACATCCTATATTGCACCGGGGCTGGACTGATGACCGCTTACCGAATCCTGATGACGCTTGCTGTTATTTTGACAGCCAGTCCCGCCCTCGCGCAGTCCGACCGGGGGCAGTTCTCCGGTTGCGGATCCTCGTCCACCAAGTTCTACAGCGCAGGCTTGGAATCGGCGTGCAAGAGAGCGCTCGTGGGGCGGCAGCTCCTCATCCACAACGCCGATGCGCTTGCCAAGGCCATAGCCGGCAGCTTCCATATCGGTCCTTCGTTGATCGAGCCCGCGGGAATTGAAAACATTTCCGCAACTGAGGCCGCTTCCAGGCTTGCCGGTGACTCCTCGCTGCTGATCTCGCCAGCCGCCGATGTAGCCACCGCAACGCCCACGCCCAAATGGAATGCGTGGATTGATGGCAAGTACACCTGGAACAATAATTCACCCGAAAATTTCGATCTCGACGGCCCCCTGTGGAATGGTCTCGCCGGCCTTGATTACAAACTGACGGACAAGGTCACGTTCGGTCTCCTCGGTTCCTATGAATCCTCCGATCTCGACGGCGAGGGCGCCAGCATCGATTCGGAGGGCTGGGGTGCTGGCCCCTATCTGGGCATCGTTCTGACCGACAATATCGTTTTCTCCGCCAATGTGCTGGGCTCGCTCGTCGACACGCGGCAAACAGGCCCGTTGCATTTCGATTCAGAGCGCATCCAGGCCAGCGCCGCGTTGAACGGCTACTGGTACAAAAACACCTGGCGCTTTACTCCCGGCGTGAGCGTCTCATGGTCCAAGGAATGGATGGAGGAAACCTCGGGCTTGGCGCCGGACCAGGACGTGGAAATTGGCCTGCTGACGCCGAGCGTTCAGATCGGCGATACTTTGCGCCTGTCGGAATCCGCCACCGTTGAGCCCTGGGCAGGCGCCGCGCTCGATTGGACGTTCATCAACAAGGTCGATCAGGCAGGCTCTCCCGCGATTGATGATCCCAATACCGATCTTCGCGTTCAGGCGGGATTGAATTTCGGTTTTGGCGGTAACATGCAGCTGTCGTTGACCGGCGAAATTGGCGGCCTGCTTCTGGATACGGTGAATACCTATGCGGGCGAAGCCAATTTGGCGATCCAGTTCTAAGCTGCGGTGTTCGCGAGTCTGCCGCGGCGTCCACCCCGGCGCCGCTTGCGCAGTGTGAGAGTAGCCACCCGCTCGGGCAGGCCAGCCACGATATCATGACGCTGCTTGGCATCGAAGCTCAGCCAACTGCCGATTTCCGTGCGGGTGCGTCCGCAACCGATGCAGAAACCGGTTTCCGGATCGACGACACACACCCTGATGCACGGCGTTTCGATCATGGGAAGCGAAGGAGCATTCATGGGCATGAGTCTAATCCCGGTGCTTGGGTATGAAGGGGCGGAAACGCCGTCTGAAAGTTCAAAAACGTCTTAGGCACTCGCGATTGCCTCGATGACCGGGCATTTAGGCGCTTTACCGCCGGTGCATTGTGCGGCAGTCGATGAAAGCAGTCGTTCCAGCCGCTTTAGGTCGCGAATCTTGTGCCGGATTGCCATCAGGTGGTTTTCCGCGAGCGCCCTAACTTCGCCCCACGACGCCAACTCTCCGTCCGACAGCGACAGGAGCGCGCGCACTCCGTTCTGTGAGAATCCCATCTCGCGGGCCCGGCGAATGAAATTCAACCGGGCAAGGTGCACGGTGGAAAAGAGACGATGCCCGCCAGAGCTTCTCTCGGGGTGCGCCAACAGCCCGATGCGTTCAAAATAACGGATCGTCTCCAAATGGACGCCCGACGCAGCAGCCAACTCGCCGGTGGTGAAAACCCGTCCCGGTAGGTGAGTGACGTTTCGCTTCATTTGGCTCTTGTACCCGTAGTTGCTACAGGTCGTATGCTACCATCATCATGTCGATGGTTGAAAAGAAAAGTGTCTCCGCACTCCTGGTTTCGACGGTTACCTGTCCCTCGTGCGGGCATCGGAAAACCGAAACGATGCCGGTGGACGCATGCCAGTATTTCTACGACTGCGAAGGCTGCAAAACCGTGCTTAAACCCAAGCCCGGCGACTGTTGCGTGTTCTGCTCCTATGGGGACGTCGCTTGCCCGCCAATTCAGGCTGAACAATCGGGCAATGGGGAAGCGTCCTGTTGCACGAACACAAATCTGGAGCGGGCCAGGGCGGACAAGGATTGGGCCGGCAATGCGTGGGCCTTTGCCATGGCGTGGGGACTCCCGATTGGATTGATCCTTTTGGGATTGCTCGCTAGTCCGATGGCTCGAACCGTTCTATGGACGGTTGCTCTCGTTTGGATGGGAGCGGCTTGCATTCTCAATGCGCGGCGCTGTGGGCGGACTCATTGCCGATTCACCGGGCCTTACTATCTGGTGATGATCCTTCCAGTCCTTCTCTTGGGGTTGGATCTTGTATCGGCTGGGCTTTACGCATGGCTCGCACTGGCAGCCCTGATCCTCGGCGGAAGCAAGATCGTCTGGTGGGCAACGGAGCGGGCATGGGGACAGTACTCCTGAGTTGCTTCGAGGAACCCGCTTTAGTCCCTGAGATAGAGGACGCCGTCCTCGACCCTGAAGCTTTGCAGGCGGCCGAGAAAGCTCATGCCGAGCAAGGTTCCCCTGAGAGTGCCTTCGGGCAGCACCATGCCGTCGACGTCATCCACCTCCACGCCGTCCACTTCGATATTGTCGATCGTGACGCGGGCGGCCTTGGCCATGCCATTGGCCGTCGCAACCGGAACGTTGAAGTTAAGATTGCGGGGCCGCAGGCCCGCATCCTCGGCGTCTTCAAAACTGAGGGCGACGGCGGTTGCCCCCGTGTCCACCAATACGGTGATGCTGGTGCCGTTGATCGATGCCTTGGTAATGAAATGTCCGCTGCCGTTGGCCTTGAGCTCCGTGGCCGACAGGAGCCGGAGTTCCGGTATGTCATCGGCTTTTCCCGCGGGAATGCCGGTGAGAGCCAGCATCAGGAGTCCGGCTGCGAGGCGGGAAAAAATTGGCGTGGGCATGATGATAATCCGGTTACAGGGTAGCCGGAAGCATGCTGGAGCAGCGCCGTCACCATCATGTAAACGGGTCGTTCACAACGATGATCATGGTAAAGAAAGCGTTGCCGCATATACGGCAAGCATGGCGGTTTCCGTGAGAACCTGACCCGCACCGCAGACATCCCCCGTCTGGCCGCCGATCTTGCGCATGGCCAGCGCCCGCACTGCCGCCAGCGTGACGCCAGCCGCGATCAGGGCGGCGAGGCCCGCCGCCGGAGCCAGCACATACGCCGCTGCTCCCCATGCGCCGAAACCTCCGATCAACAGGGCGATGAGGGTGGTGTTGCGGCTGGGCCGCCCGGCCATCACCGACAGGCCGTCGTTTCGCGCCGGTCGCGTGGCCCATACGAGGTCCACCATCAGGGATCGCGAAAACGCGCCCGCTGCTGCGATGAGAATGATGGTCCCGCCCGGCGAAAGATCGAGCAGACTGGCAAAAAGCGCGGCGCGCCCTAGCAACACGATCACCAGCGCCATGGCGCCATAGGCGCCGATCCGGCTGTCCCGCATGATTTCCAGGCGCTGCTCGCGCGTTTTGCCGCCGCCGAAGCCATCCGCCACATCGGCAAGCCCGTCCTCATGGAGCGCTCCCGTCACGATGAGGCCAACCGCAAGGGCCGCGGCGGCGCAAAAGAATTCCGGAAGGCCAGCGAGATTGCACAAAACCAGGCTTCCCCCGGTTATGGCTCCCGCCACCGCACCTGCCACCGGAAACATACCCATGGCGGCGGCAAGCCGCGGCGGGTCGAGCGTGCGCAAGAATGGCACCGGCAAGCGTGTCAGAAACCGCAAGGCGGTCAGAAATTCGGTAAAGGGCCTGTAGCGGCGCGGAGCTTCGCTTGGCGGCTCATAATCGTCGCTCATGTTGCGCCCGCTGCCCGAATCCTGTGAGAGGTCAGTAGATAGGAGTGTTCCCGTAAAATGACAAACGCCGCCGCCGGATTGCCTTTCGACGATATCCGCAATCTCCTGAAAGATATTCCAGGCCCCGATCAAGAGGCCATGGAACAATGCCGGGCCCGCGACAGCCGCCTGACCAAGCCTCTGGGAGCGCTCGGCAGGCTTGAGCATATCGCCGAATGGCTTTGCGGCTGGCAGGCTCACTATCCGCCCCGCATCGAGCGGCCCGTGGTCGCGGTGTTTGCGGGCAATCATGGGGTGGTGGCCCAGGGGGTGGCGGCCTATCCCCAGGAAGTCACCCGGCAGATGGTGGAAAATTTCCGGGCGGGGGGCGCTGCGATAAACCAGATCTGCAAAACCTACGATCTCGGTCTCAAGGTTTTTGAATTGGCCCTCGAACTTCCCACGCGCGACATCACACAGGACGCGGCCCTCGATGAGGCCGAGTGCGCCGCCACCATAGCCTATGGCATGGAAGCGATTGCCGAGGGCTGCGACCTTCTCTGCATTGGCGAAATGGGCATTGGCAATACGGCCATCGCCGCCGCGATCGCCCACGGCTTGTTTGGAGGCGCGCCAGAAGAGTGGGTGGGTCCCGGCACCGGCCTTGATTCCTTAGGGATCAAGCGCAAGGCGGATGCGGTGCGCCGTGCCGTTGCCTTGCACCGGCCCCATCTCGCCGATCCGCTGGAAGTCCTGCGTCGCTTGGGGGGACGTGAAATCGCCGCCATGGCG
>JBKKDI010000040.1:0-8378 GCA_046708645.1 Aestuariivirga sp. | reverse complement strand
GTACGCACGGCGCAACGGGTGACCGTCGTCTCACCGAGGTTGAAAGCCGCACCCGAGCCGCCCATGCGGCCACGCAACATGATGAGCCCCGTCTCCGGCTCTCTCAGTGTCTCATGCGGGCTTGCAGCGAACTTTGCCGCGTAGCCCTTGAGATCGCTCCAAGACGAGAGCGCCAGAACTCGCATCCACGACTGCCTGCCCATGCCCATGTTTCCAACAGGCAAAGATCACGGTTGCATGACGATCTTCCGTTGCTCGACATCCTCATATTTGTCGAGAAAGGCTTCCGCGCTCAGCGCCCGGAAATCCGGCAGGGCCTGGCGCAACATGTCATGGCTCCAGTCCCACCAGGCGAGGGCGCGCAGCCGCTCCGCCACGGCTTCCGGGTGGCGCAACTTCATGAATCGGGCAGGTACCCCGCCGGCGACGCAATAAGCTGCCACATCCTTGGTGACGACCGAATGCGATGCGATGATTGCGCCATCGCCGATCTTGACGCCCTTCATGATGATGGCGCCATGGCCGATCCAAGTGTCGTGCCCGATGGTCACAGGCCTCGATCGCCGCCAATCAAACAGCGCGGCTTCATCGGGCTCACCTGGCCAGTAATAGCTCGACCGGTACATAAAATGATGGAGCGATGCCCGGTGATAGGGATGCTCACTCGGATTGATACGCGTGAAGGCCGCCACGTTCATGAATTTGCCCAAGCTCGCATAGGCAATGTCGGCGTAGCGGTCGGTGTAGCTGTAATCGCCCAGCCGGCTTTCGAGTATGCGTGACCCTTCACCAATTTCTACGTAGTGCCCCAGAGTGCAACCGCGCACATCGGCGCCGGGATGAAGATAGGGCTCTTGGGAAAGTGTCGGCATGGGTGATCTCTATTGATCACCTCACCTGCGTTGGATGAAGACCGTATGACAAAGAGGGCTGAACCCGTAAGGGACATCCTCACGAACCACCTTTGTTAATTTCACCCACTGCCGCAGGGAGCGTCAACATCCGGAAGTTTGCGTGTCCGGTGCTAACTTCGGTCAGTTGCTAAGGCGGTATGAAAGACCGAGCTTCATGGTCACGTTTTCATCATAGCCATGCATTTCGCACGGCTCGGTCACAAGACCGCTGCTGCATGTGTCGCCGTTCTTGTCGTCTTTTTCGAGGAACTTGGCATAGAGGGCTTCGGCCTTCACGCTCCAGCGGTCGTTGACCATGTGTTCAACGCCGATGCCGAAAACGCCGCCAAATCTGGTGCCATCGAGATCGAAACTGTCGCCCGGTGTGCTTAAGTCATCATGGCTAAGTTCAATCTCGGCGATGGCCAGGCCACCTGTTGCGTAGATCAGGCTGTTGCCCGTCGCAAGGCCGGTGCGGGTGCGGAGCGTCGCCATCCATTCAAGCGCGGAATGAACTTCCCGGTAACCCGAAAGCGTATCCTCCTCGTCGTTGGTATAGAAAGCAAAGTCACCGAGAACGCCGAAGACGAAATGACCATTTTGCCAGTCTAAACCAGCATGTGCACCTGCTCCGCCGCCGAAGCTGGGAATGTCGTAGTTGCCGCCATCTTCAAAATAGACGCGATCGAAGCGCTGACCCATATGGTGGGCGAAGCCGATATCCGCGCCGGCATAGAAACCGCTCCAGTTTGCTGTTGGCTCCAAGGCGCCGTCGCCGAGCGGGCCGCGATCACCGAAGTAATAGTTGAGGCCGGCCCTGACGGCCGCTACTTGAGCGTGGCCCCGATAGGGACCGTCGTCATCCTCCGAACGCACCGAGTCTCCGTCAAAGGCGCTGTAGGTCGCCTCAATGCGGGCGGTCAGGTTTGGTGTGAAGGCCTGTTCGATGCCCGTTCCTACGACAAATCCCAGATAAGTCCCGTCCATGTCGAAGGTGTCATCAGGAGTGCGGTTCAACACGGTGAAGGTATCGTCATAGTTTGCAACCGCCAACCCGCCGACCACATACATCAGCGTGTTACCCGCCGCGACACCGGACTTGAGCTTGAGAGAGCCGATCCAGTTGAGACCCGTATCCCAGCGGGAATCATCGCCGCCGTCCGTGAAACTGCGTTGGCCCGTAGCCCAGGCGAAGTCAGCCTCAATACCATAGAGCGCCGCGCCGCTTTGATGGTTGAAACCGGCCTGCGCGCCACCAATAAAGCCTTCCGATACATGATCGTAGGTCGAACCGAACCAGTCGTAGTCAATATCGCTGGCCGAAATAGTGGCCATGTGCCCGCCGGCGTTCAAACCGGCGTAGAAGCCGGAAAAGTCATTCGGAGTGCCTTCGGTCACACCGCCCGAAGACTGGATATCGCCGAACCGGTAGTTGACCCCAACCCGTGTTAGAAAAACGGTTTCATCGATGATCAGTGGGTAATCATCATCGTTCACGGTTTTGTTGTCACCAAATTTGGCGATCAGGCTCTCGGATCTTATGGTCCAGTTGCCCATGAATGCACGTTCAACGCCAATGCCGCCGATCACTCCAACCTTGGTTTCACCAAGATCTGGCCAGCTATCGTCAGGATCGTTGGCTTCCTTCCACGACCGGTCGAAATCGGCGACGGCCAGCCCGGCCGTCAAATACAGAAACGTTGTATCAAGCCCAAAACCTGCGCGTCCGCGCAACGAACCCATCCAGTTGAGCTGGTTATTTACGGCATCGTCCGAGGCGAAAATTTGATCTCGATCATTGGTGAAACCGGTGAAGTCGGCCTCAATGCCATAAACCAGCGGACCATCTTGCCAGTTGTGACCGGCTTGCATCCCAAAAGCGAAGCCGGTCGTATTGTAGTCGTGCGTGGCACCATACCAATCATAGTCCCGGTCCTCGTAACGCGCGCGATGATCCGCATGCCCCAGAGAGCCGCCAAGATAGGAGCCGGACCAGTCATACCCTTCCAAGAGATCGGCAGCAGACGCTGCATTAGGCGCACAAATACAAGCCACTAGGCTCGCTGATGCAAGTAGAAGCCTCTTCGCCGGCATTTTCCCCCCAGTCATCAATCCGAATCGACGGACTTTGCCGCTCGAAACAGCCTGCGGGAAATATCATTAAGTGCAGCCGGGCGGGTGTCAAATGCAACCGGAACAGCGCTGCCTCATCGGATGCTTATTTGTTCAGGTGTGTGGCAAAAAATCCTCAGCCGATCCGGCACACGGCGCCTTATGGGGCAGCATTTTTCTGCAATGACTTGATGCGCTTGGACAGCGCTTCATCGATGGAACTGCCGTCGCCAGGCTGTGCGACCGCTACCTTTCCTTTTTTGATTTTGCCCAGCTTTTTCGTCCATGTGGCGTCAAGGCGATCGAGTTCGTTTTGCAAGTCGTCGGTTTCGGCAAGGTGTTGATCAAGGATGGGGTCGGAGGGTGCTTCAACCTCTGAGTTGGCTGCTTCGTCCGTGTCAGTTTCCGGTTCGAGACGGGAAAGGATCACATCGGGCGGCGGCGCAAGGGTAGCAATGTGGAGGTCTTTTTCCGCGATCAGGTGTTGCAGTTCGCTGATTTCACTGGTTTTCTGTTCTACCTCAAGGCGCAGGGCGGAGATTACTGACTGGGCCTCGGCGGCGGCTGTCTCCTGCTCGGAAATGCGGGCGCGAAGGCCAACGAACTCGTGTTCGCGGGCGATGTGCGCGGCATCTTTCTCATTGATTTCGGCGACCAGGGTTTCGATGCGGTTGCGGGTGCGCGTCACCTCGGCCATCTGCTCGGCCATCTTCATCCTGGAGCTTTCAAGACGTGCGCCAAGCTTTTGAGAAAGCAGGGCATATTCAGCACGAAGCCGGTCGCGCTCGGTGTGCAATTCGCCTGCGGTGCTGGGAACCTGGCGCTGCATGCGGCGGGAGCCGATGCGGATGGCAAGCGACCACAGGAGACGGCCGGCGAACAGAGCGATTAGCGTGGCGAGGGAAAAGCCCAGCACCACCAGCAACAGGGTTTCAGTCTGAAACATGCGATCTCCGGCAATCCAGCATATCTAGCCGTTCCCCAGGCAAGATGCAAAGTAATGGCCGGTGATCGGGCCAGGCGCTTTAGTTCACGCGGACGAAGGTGTTGGTTTTGCAAAGAACTTTCAGCACGCAGCCTTGCACCTTCATGGTGCTGCCGTCGAGCTTGACGGTGCCGGTGTAGGTCTTGCCATCGTCCGGGTTGTAGATGGCGCCCTCCCACTGGCCTTCGCCAGCGGCCTTCATGCCAACCAGAATCGACAGCCCGATCAGCGGGCGCTGGCGGAGTGAGGGGTCGGGATTCTCGCGGTCGATCTTGGGCTTACCGTCGATCTTGCTGATGGGCTCCTTGAGCGCGACAATAGTGCCGCAGAGGCCCGTGCCGCAGTCGGACACATTAACGGTGACCTTGCCGTTCTTCATGGCCCAAGTGCCGGGAGCATTGGAAGCAAACGCTACGCTGGCGCCCAGCATAAGAATTGACGCGGCGCCGACCAAACTCTTGATTTTCATTATAATATATCCCTTGTTGAACTCCAAGGTGCCCAATGCCGTAAAAATCGGGCTATACCGTGGCTATCACCAAGGATAATTCGCGCGGGCTAGAAAGGGTTCCAGCTCGGTTTTCTGGAATATTTCAGGTAGCCGATGTTGGCGCCGAGGCGGGCTCCGACGCCGGTGCGGATGGGGGCCAGGATGATGCTGTCGCGCTTCTGGAAGTTTACGCCAACGCCGCCAATGAGATAGGCGGAACCTTCGACACCGCCGAAGCGGGTGTAGAGATCGCGGGGGTTATCGGAATTGTAAACTAAAACCATGGCGCGGGAGCCATTGCCGCCGAAATCCCAGCCGACCGAGGGGCCTTGCCAGTAGATCCGCTGCCTGGTGCCATCCTTGTAATAAATCGTGCCTTCTCCGTACCTTAGACCGCCCACAAAGGCGCCGGCACCTTCTTCGCCGACGATATAGGCGCTGGGCTCGCCCTGGCTTTGGAAGACATATTCGACGGCTTGGGCAAAGCCGCGAGAGGCCTTGCCGAAGAACTGGTGGCCGGCGGCGAAGATCTCCTCGCTGGAGTAGGTGTCGTGGGATTGGGTGCGGGCGGCTTTCGAAGTGGAACCGGTGGTTTGGGCGAGGGCGGGCTGGGCAAGCGTCAGGGCAAGAGCGAACGCAAGAAATTTCAACATCATATACCTCGTGATTTCAAGGGCTTGGCTTAAGCTTAGCAAAGGGGGCTTACAGGTTAGTTAAAGTTTTATGCACTGGCGATGAAGGCGGGGTTGGCGTAGCCATCGCCGTGCTTGCCGTAGGAGAGGGGAATTCCTTCTGTTGTCAAGACCTTGCCGCCTGCGGCCAGGAGTACGGCGTGGCCGGCGGCGGTGTCCCACTCCATGGTGCGGCCGAAGCGGGGGTAGAGATCGGCTTCGCCTGCGGCGATGAGGCAGAATTTTAGCGACGAGCCGGCGGAGCAGAGGGATTTCACCTTGATTTTGCTCAAATATTCGTCGGTGGCGGAATCGCGGTGGGAGCGGCTGGCGACGACGGTTGCGCCCTCTGGCGAAGCTTTTCGAACTTGCATGGGAGACCAGGGAAGCCCTTGGGCCGCGCCTTTGCCCAATTCGCCCCAGAAGATGCGCGAGCGGGCTGGAGCGAAAACTACGCCGGCGACTGGAACTCCTTGTTTTATCTCGGCAATGTTGACGGTGAACTCGCCGTTGCGGGAGATGAATTCCTTGGTGCCATCGAGCGGATCGACCAGGAAAAAGTGATCGGCAACGGCGGGAATGCGGCCAAGGGCTGCGGCTTCCTCGGAAATCACCGGGATTGCTGGATTGAGACCGGCCAGAATAATCTTTTCGGCGGCCTCGTCGGCCTCGGTCACCGGGCTTGAATCGTTCTTGGTTTTCGATGTAAAATCAGTGGCATAGATGGTCATGATCGCGGAGCCTGCCGCCTCGGCGAGGGCGATCAGATGTTGCATGGCGGGCGATGGCGTGGGACTCATGGGGGAGCTATAGAAGAACCTCATGCGAATCGCCACCCCGGAGAACATGATGAGCGACGCCCAACGCCTTTCCGACCTCGACCTTGCGGCACTGCTGTGTTCAAGGGTTTGCCACGATGTCATTTCGCCCGTGGGGGCGATTGCTAACGGCTTGGAATTGTTCGACGATCCGGAGATGGACGAGGAGACGAGGCAGACGGCACTGGAGATGGTGCGCTCCTCCGCCAGGACGGCTTCGGCCAAGCTCAAGTTCTGCCGCATCGCCTTTGGCGCGGCGGGCTCGGCCGGGGCCATGATCGACATGGGGGAGGCGGGCGAAATGGCGCTGGCGTTCGTGGGCTCCGAGAAGGTGAAACTCGATTGGCGGGCGCCACGGGAAAACCGGCCAAAACAACAGGTTAAGCTGCTTTTGAACATGTTGCTGATGGCCATGGCGGGGGTGCCGCGGGGAGGCGTTGTAACGGTCGACGCCGAGGGCAACACGCTGACGGCGAGGGCTGTGGGCGAGCGCGCCAAGGTGCCCGAGGCGATCGCCGGGGTGCTCGATGGTTCAGCCGATCTGGCGATGCTCGATGCGCGGCTGGTGCAGCCCTATTACGCCCGGGCGCTGGCTCAATCGGCGGGGCTGGCGCTCACCATGGCGATGGACGGGGAGGATGTTTTGGTGCGCGCGGCGGCGTAGGTTGGGCATGTTTTTTGTGAGGTTTTGGATGACTTTTGCATGTGTTTTTGATGCCATAAATTTCGGAATCATGTCGCCAAACATGGATGACTTGAGGGAAGCATTTTGAGAGCGGCTTCCCGCTCCTGAGCAAATCGCGTAGCGTCAAATTTTTTACACTGGATGTCCATGAGCCAGCTACTTATCACCAAATATCTCAACGAGCTTTCTGACCTCAAGAAAGTCTCCGGCACTACGCGCGAGGCGGTCGTTCGCGAAGCCTTCAAGGGTCTGCTCAAGGACTACGGCGGCCAACGCGGGCTCAAGTTCGTGCCTGAGTATGAGATCGAAAGTCCAGCCAAGGAACGCCGTTACGTCGATGGCGCGCTGCTCCATGAACTTCGCGTGCCCTTTGGATACTGGGAAGCAAAGGACGAGGATGATGATCTTAATGCAGAAATCGCCAAGAAGTTTAAGCGCGGCTATCCGAAGGACAACATCATCTTCGAGGACAGTCGCGAGGCAGTGTTAATCCAGAACGGTATTGAGGTTGTGCGCTGTAGTTCACAGGACCCCCACGCGCTGGAACGCCTGCTTGATCTATATTTTGGCTACGAACGCGCGGAAATTACAGAATTCAACAAGGCAGTGGAACAATTCAAGAAGGACCTTCCGCAAGTTTTGAAAGCGCTGCGGGAACGGATAGAAAATTCACATGATGACAATGCGGAGTTCCGCGCGGCGCTTCTGAAATTTCTCAAGCACGCGCAAAAGACGATCAACCCATCGGTAACAGTGGAAGACGTGAAGGAGATGTTGATCCAGCATATCCTCACCGAAGAAATTTTCGCCCGTGTGTTCAATGACAGTCAGTTCCATCGCGAAAACAATGTAGCGAAGGAACTTTACGCACTAGAAGAAAAATTCTTTACCGGGGGGCTAAAGCGGCAGACGCTGGCTGGCCTCAACCCCTATTATGCCGCCATCCATTCCGCTGCGGCCCAGATTTCCAGCCATGCTGAGAAACAGAATTTTCTGAAAGTAATTTATGAGAATTTTTACAAGGTCTATAATCCCAAAGCGGCGGACCGACTTGGTGTTGTTTATACGCCGAACGAGATCGTGAAATTTATGATCGAGGGTGCTGACTGGTTATGTCAGATGCACTTCGGTAAATCACTGATCGACCGTGCCGTGGAAATCCTCGATCCAGCGACGGGCACCGGAACCTTCGTCACTGAGATTCTTGAACATTTCCGAGGGTCTCCCGAGAAGCTTAAACACAAATACCGGAACGAATTGCACGCCAATGAAGTGGCTATCTTGCCCTACTACGTGGCGAACTTGAACATTGAGGCGACCTACGCAGCGCTCACTGACGAATACCTAGAGTTCCCTAACCTGTGCTTCGTGGATACGCTGGACAACGTGTCCGCACTCGGAAAATTCTCGGGCCACATGGATGATCTTTTCGGAGCATTGACGGATGAGAACATCGAACGCGTAAAGCGCCAGAACCGCCGCACGATTTCGGTGATCATCGGCAACCCGCCTTACAACGCCAATCAACAAAATGAAAACGATGAGAACAAAAACCGCAAATACGAGCGTATCGATGACAGGATGAGGATGACCTATATCCGGGAAAGCCGTGCTCAGAAGACTAAGCTTGACCTGAGCCCCGACCCTCATCCGGTTATGGGTAGAGTCTTTGCCTGATGTTTGCCCATCTGGGCCGTTGCTTGTACTGGGCGTTGTGAGTGGCG
>JBKKDI010000039.1:0-20340 GCA_046708645.1 Aestuariivirga sp. | reverse complement strand
TTCATCGCATTATCGCCAGTCAGTGCGCCGGCCTTGCCGTTAAAGACGACATGGGTCGGGGTTAGTGTCTTTACCAGGTCGAGCCAATCGGTCAGGTCTTCGGCGGCCGTTTCATATTTCTTGAAGGCGCCGGTTTCGTCGCGGGGAATGTAGTAATCCTGCTCGCCGATGTAATAGGCGTGGTCATATCTGTAGGGCTTTCCCTCCGCATCCTTGAGGCCATCGCGCGGCAGCACCATGACCGCTCCGTTCATGCCATGGGTGACATGGTAGGGGATCATCACGTCGCCGGGCGCGCAGTGGTAAACGAAGACGCCGGATTTGATGGCCTTCCAGCGTAGAACTGCCTGCTCGCCGGGCATGACCTTGGTCAGGGCGCCACCACCCAACCCACCGGTCGCGGCATGGAAATCGATGTTGTGCTCCATCAAGTTGTGGGCAAGGTTCTGCAGGGTTACTTCAACGTAGTCCCCTTCGTGGACGACGATCATGGGGCCGGGAACCGAACCGCCGAAAGTCAGCGCCCATATCTCGGTGCCTTCCGCATCGATCTCCATTTTCTTTTCATCAATGGTGAGAGTGACCTCGACGACCTTGGGTCCACTCGTCGCCACTTGCTCATGTTCGGGCAGGAAAGGCGGAGCGACCATTTTCTGCTGGACGCGCGGCAGCTTGGCGATGTCGGCGGCGCTGGCGGGCTGGTGCTTGGCCGCAGGGGTTGCCGCCTGAGCCGTGTTCGCTAGTGCGACACCGGCAAGCGCGGTGGCAGAAATGAGGCCGGTAGCCTTAAGGAAGTTTCTGCGGGTTTTGTCAGGGTTTTGCGCATGGAAGATGTGGGGCACTTGGTACCTCCAGTTCTATCACTGGAGATATCCCCAATGTCGAATCACCACACTAACGTTCTGAGTACCGGATTTGTTCCATGATGGGTCAACCTGGCAGTCTCTCGCTCTTTTTCAATTGGAAGAAACTATTACCGTGATTATTGTAAGATGGCGCCCCATACCCATCGCTTTGCTGTCTATGAAGGCTTCGATGCCCACGCAAACGCCGTTCGCCGCTGCGCCCGCTGGCCCCGGACGGGGGCAAATCGAGTAACTAGGAAGCGTTCCGAACCCCCCTTGAAAGTTGGTAGGCCGTTAACCTCCTCCCGGCTTGGGCCTACGCAGGAGAGATTCACGAAATACTCGTGCGGCGGGGCCGAGGGGTTCATCGATCCGGTGAGCGAGATAGGCCGTCATCAGAGCCTCGCCTTGCTGGCCAAGTCCCGTGGCCGGGAGCTGGACAAGGCGGCCCTCCGCCAGATCGCGCTCGATGGCCCACGATGGCAGCCGGCCCCAGCCCAGGCCCTGGAGGATCAACGCGCGCTTTGCGTCCTGGCTGCTTACGCGCCAGGTTCCCGGCGATAAAATGCCGATGTCGCGCCCCTGGGTTAGTGGCGTGGGGTCCTCCAGGACGATCTGCAAATGGTCCGCGAGTTCGATGCCGCCGAGGGGGCCGCTGCTCTCACCCCGTGCAACGTCCATCGCGCAAGGCGGTGCGCGCCGGACCGCTGCTAAATTTTGACCTGCCGGGATCGCAAACCCTGCCAAAACCCCTGCTTGAGCAACTTTCAATTAAACAATATAAAGATTGCAATTGTTTCAAGTCGAGTTTCGTTGTCATTGTAAAGCCAGCGAATTTTTCCTGTCCAGGTTGATCATGTCCAAAATTTCCGATCTCAAGGGTTTTGCCTACCCTTCGCCGCGCGGAATTTCGTCCGTCGTCGGCGGCCTCCCATGGCATTTCGGCACCGAGCACCTGTGTGTTGCCTACCGCACCGACCCGAAGCTCGTCGCCGCCTATCTGCCCGAACCCCTGCAACCCAGCAGCACGCCCGACATCGTCATCGTCGATTTCGGAAAGTGGTATTGCCTGTGGGACGATCTCGACATGCCGGTGAAGAACCCGGAACGCACCTGGTATGACGAGACGGTGATGTGGATCGGCTGCTCCTACAAGGGCAAGGATGCGAGACTGTGCGTGCTCTCTTGGGTCAACCGCGATTTCAGCCTGATCCGCGGCTACATCATGGGCTTCAACAAGAAATTCGGAGAGACCGTCAAGACCGTCTACCATCCAATGAACCCCGGCATGGTCGAGCCCGGCCCCGGCACCAAGATGAGCGGCTACCTCACCGCCCATGGGGACCGCTTGATGGAGGGCGAGCTCTCAATCGAGCGTGCCGTTGCCCGCGAAGCCCTGCCTGCGATGATGAACTGGGGCCAGGTCAACTTGCGCTACTTTCCCTCGATGAACGCCGATGGAAAACCTTCCGTTTGCGAACTGCTACAACTCGATGCCACCAACTTCCGCTTCGGCCGCGCCTTTTCCGGCAGCGGCAAGATCAAACTTTTCCCCAGCAGTTTGGAAGAACACACCGATCTCGTGGTGCGCGAGGTGGTGGGCGCGTGCTATTTCGAGAATGGTTGCACCATCACCGGCGGAACGGTTCTGCATAGCTGGGTCTGATTGTCACGGACATGGACCAGACAGTCCCCACAAATGCCATACGCCAAAAGGTGGCATACCTCCCGTCATTCGACGACGGCAACGGCTGGTACAACATCCTGCCCAAGCCCAAGGCGCCGCGCGAGCTTGCCGGTTCCCGGGTGGCCGACTGGCTGGTGATTGGTGCGGGCTATGCCGGATTGTCGGCGGCGCGCCGCCTTGCCGAACTTCACCCTAAGCAGCGCATTGCGCTGGTGGAGGCCGATCGCGTCGGGCGGGGCACCGCCGGGCGCAATGCTGGTTTTGCCATCGACCATCCGTTTCTGCAGGAAGCCAACGGCGATATGGAGCGCGGAGCCCGCGTGCTCCGCCTCCATCAATCGGGCGTGGCCATGCTCGACCGGCTGGTGAAAATCCACAAGATCGACTGCCAGTGGAGCCATCGCGGAAAATATCAGGTGGCGGGAGGCGCCAAGGCGCGGCGCATTCTGGATGCAACGGTAAAATTGCTGGAGGATTTGAAGCAGCCGTTCGAAGTCGTCGGTGCAGCAACCCTTGCCAGTCGCTTGGGAACGGCGCGTTACAGCGAGGCGATCTATACGCCCGGAACATGTTTGATGAATCCCGCGGCGCTGACACGCGGGCTCGCCCGCAGCCTGCCGGCAAATGTCGATTTGTTCGAAAACTCACCCGTGATCTATTTGTCTAGGGGCGCCACTATCGTCGCGGAAACGCCACGCGGGAAACTCGCGGCGCCCAAGGCGATTCTGGCGACCGACGGTTTCACGCCAGCTTTCGGCCTGCTCAGGAATCAAATATTCAACATCACGTCCTTCGTTGGACTTACCGAGCCATTGTCGAAGGAGCGACAGGATCGCCTCGGCGGTGACCGCGACTGGGGCGTGCATCCGGTGGGTGCAGCTGGCGCCACGATTCGCCGCACCCAGGACGAGCGTCTCTGGTATCGCGCGGATTTCATCTATTCGAGCGATCTCAGCTATACGAAAGCCCAGCTTGAACGCTCCGGCGAGAGGCTGCTGAAAAATTTCCACGAACGCTTCCCGCAACTTCACGATGTTGGCTTCGCGCATACCTATGGCGGCAGCCTGTGCATTTCCAAAAACAACGAGCCGTACTTCGCCCGGATCGAACCCAACTTCTATGCCGTGGCCTGCCAAAACGGCATCGGCATCGCCAAGGGCACCATTCACGGCACGCTGATGGCCGAATGGGCTTCGGGCCACGAGTCGCCACTGCTCGACGATGTGCTGGCCTATGGCGTGCCATCGAAACTTCCACCGGAACCCTTGCTGAAATGGGGTGTGACCGCCCGTCTCACCGCGGCAAGGCTGACCGGAAGACAGGAATAGCCATGACCAGACGCAATACACAGCGCGCCGAACGGCTGAAGATCGCCAATCCGCAGCTTCCGTGGAAGAATCTCGTCAATCCCATCAAACCTGTCGAAGTCCTGAGCGCCGACGAAGTCGAGCACATTCACCGGACGACGCTCCGCGTGCTCGCGGAAACGGGCATGGAATTCATGGATGCCGGTTCGCGGCAGATTCTGAAGAAGCAGGGTTGCGATGTGGACGAGGAGACCATGCGGGTCCGCTTCGATCCCGGTTTCATCGAGGAGAATATCGCCAAGGCGCCTTCGCATTTCCGATTGCGCGCGCGTAATCCCTCACGCAACATCGAGATGGGCGGGTCCAACATCAATTTCGTCTCCGTCATCGGGCCCGCTTACTGCAGTGATCTCGACCGCGGCCGCCGCACCGGCACATCCCATGAGGTGCGCGAGTTCGTCCGCCTGCTGCACTCGCTCAATTCCATTCATCTGCTTTACGGCACGCCGTTCGAGGCCATGGATCTGGCCCCCGAAGTGCGCCATCTGCAGGGCTACATCAACTCAATCGAGCTTTCCGACAAGTGCTGGGGCTCGTGGATGCTGGGCCGCTTCCGCGCCGAAGATTCGCTCGACATGACCTGCATGACGCTGGGCGTCAGCCGCGACGATCTCAAGCGCAACCCCGCTTGCATCGGCAACATCAATACCAACTCGCCGCTTCGCCTCGATGTTCAGATGACGGCGGGCGCGCTCGCCTTCGCCGAAGCCGGCCAGGCCGTCATCGTCACACCCTTCACGCTCGCGGGCGCCATGGCTCCCATCACAGTTGCCGGTGCGCTGGTGGGCCAGAATGCCGAAGCGCTCGCCGTCATCGCCTTCCTCCAGGCCGCGCACCCCGGCACGCCTTGCGTCTATGGCTCCTTCACCTCCAACGTGGACATGCGCACGGGTGCCCCGTGTTTCGGCACACCGGAATATTCAAGAGCCGCCTTCGCATCTGGCCAACTGGCGCGCCGGTATAATCTGCCTTGGCGCTCCTCCAGCGCCTGCGTGTCCAACACCGTAGATGCCCAGGCGGCTTACGAATCCGAAATGTCGCTGTGGTCGACGGTGATGAGCCATTGCAACTTCATCATCCATGGCGGCGGCTGGCTGGAAGGCGGCCTCACCGCCTCGTTCGAGAAACTGATCATCGACGCCGAGATGCTCCAGATGATGACCGACGTGCTGCGCCCCATCCAGATCAATGATGCCGAACTGGCGCAAGGCGTCTTCAAGGAGGTTGGCCCCGGCGGTCATTTCTTCGGAACCCAGCACACGCTCGACCGCTATCAGGATGCGTTCTACCAGCCGCTGGTTTCCGATTGGCGGAGCTACGGCGCCTGGAACGACGACGGCGCGCTCAACGCGACACAGCGCGCCAACCGCGTGTGGAAGCAATTGCTGGAAAGTTACGAGCAGCCGGAGATCAACCCCGATCTGCTGGGAGAACTGAAAGCCTTCGCGGCTAGGCGGGAACGCGAGATCAAGCTCGGTGTACGCAATGAGTGACGGTGTGAAGCTGTTCCGCAAGGATGAAGCCCAATTTACGCCTGGACCGAGCGGCATTGCCGCCCATGGCCTGATCAATGCTGGCTTCAGCAAGCAGCTTGGAGCAGGGGTCGGCGTTTTCGAGAAATGCAGCGTCGAGTGGACGCCGGACTACGACGAGGTTCTCTTCATCATCGATGGCAAGTTACGCCTGCATGTGGCTGAAAAGATTTACGAAGTTGGGGCGGGCGATGTCCTCTGGATACCCGCCGGAACGGCCATCGTCTACGAGGCCACGATTTGCACACCATTCTTTTATGCGGTTTCTCCCGTGCAAAATTCCATCTCCACGAAAGAAGCTCGGGGTTTCCCGGAGAGCCCGCCGCAGACGGCCTGAGACTTCCGCAACCATTTTTGATATTCATTGAAAATGGCGCAGCATCAGCAGCCCAAGCTCGAAGCGCGGCACTACATTCTCCTGCAGGCCATCCACCGGCTGGGGAGCATGTCCGCCGCCGCCGACGAGCTTGGCGTCACACCCTCCGCCGTCACCCATCGCATCCGCGAAGCGGAGCGGCGCCTTGGCATTTCGCTCACGGCGCGGCTCGGATCGCAGTTGCAGTTGAGCCTCTCGGGCAAGCGTCTGGCGCAGTCGGCCGAGCGTGCCCTTGACGAATTGTTTCGCGCCGAAATCGATGCCACGCGGATCGGCAGTGGAGCGGGATCGATCGTGCGGCTGGGCATGGCCACCTACAATTTCTTCCACTGGCTGCCGTCATTCCTGAAACATCTCGCGGCCGTCGATCCCAAGCTCCAGATCGAGATCGTTGGCGAAGCCACCCGCGAGCCGCTGCGCCTGCTGTATGACAATTCCGTCGATGTGGTGCTCATGCCCGGACCGCTCCGGGAAGAAAAGCGCGTGACGTTCCACCCCTTCAAGCGCGACGAGCTCATTTGCATCACTGCCTCGTCGCACCGCTTGGCGTCGCGCCGCTATATCGAAGCCGGTGATCTCACGGCCGAGACCTATCACACCTACAGCGCCACGGTCACCGAAGGCTTCGAATACGAGCGCTTCTTCCGTCCGGCGGGCCGCTATCCGGTGCGGCTGGTGCCGTTGTCCGTGCCAGAAGCGGTGCAGGAACTGGTCGCCGCCAATCTCGGCATTTCAATCCTGTCGAAATGGGCGGCCCAACCCCGCCTCGACCGCGGTGAAATCGCTGGGCAAAGGCTGACCAAGCAGGGCATGAGCCTCGACTGGCATGCAGCGATCAGGGATACCGACGGTGGGAACAGTTCGGCTGCCGTCTGCGCCAGGGCCTTGGCAAGCTGGAAGCCCAGGACATAACAGCAAAGTCATCGATTTATAAGAAAACCGGGCTTTGAATTCTCGCGGCGATGGCGAACACTCGCCTCCTGGCTTCTTATCAAAAGAGGATGAAAATGACGAAAGCGGGCGACTTCGAACTCTATGGCGTGGGCGGCTACGGCTACAAAAAAATCGGCTTCGGCAACAAGATCGGCATTGTGTCGGTCGATTTCATGAACGGCGTCACCAATCCGGACGAGCGCATGGGCAAGAGCCCGATGGCCCAGGATGCCGTGGAAAAAACCGCGATCCTGCTCGATGCTGCGCGCAAGAACGGATTGCCGATTGTCCACTGCAACACCGCTTTCCAGCCCGATCTTAGCGACATGCCGCCGTGGAAAATCGAATGCATGCGCGAGTGGATCATTGGTTCCAAGGTCGTTGAAATCGACAAGCGCCTGTGGCGCGACGGCGACGTTCTCGTCTGCAAGAAGACGCCGTCCATCTTCTTCGGCACCCATTGCGCCTCGGTTTTGAACATGCACGGCGTCGATACCGTGATCATCACCGGCGCCAACACCAGCGGCTGCATCAGGGCATCATCTATCGACAGTTTCGCGCTTGGCTACCGCACCATCGTGCCGCGCCAATGCGTGTACGACCAGGGGTCCGTGGCGCACGAGCAAAATCTCAAGGACATCGGCATGCGTTACGTCGATGTGGAAGAATTCGACTTCGTACTGAGCAAGGTACGCGGCAACGAGCGGGTCGCGGCATAGGGAGAGAGTATCGCCATGAGTAACCGGCTATCCGCCGATATCGGGGGAACCTTTACCGATCTCGTGCTGCTCGATGATGCGGGCCATCTCCATGTCGAAAAAACGCCGTCCACGCCGGGCGATTTCAAGGAAGGCGTGCTCAACGGCATTCAGAAAACACTGACGGCCGTGAGCAGGGGGCGCAACGGCAGCGGCGCCATCGCACTCAAGGATATCGAATATTTCGTCCACGGCGCCACCGTGGTGCTGAACGCGTTGCTCCAGCGCAAGCTGCCGGCGACGGCGCTCATCACCACGGAAGGGTTCCGCGACGTTCTCGAGATCATGCGGACCAACAATCCGTTCATGTACGACATGCGCTATATCAAGCCGGCGCCTCTCATTGCCCGGCGCCTTCGCTTCGAAGTAACGGAAAGGATGCTGCACACCGGCGAGGTTCTCACTCCCCTCGATGAAGCCAGCGTCAGGACTGCGGCGGCGAAACTGAAGCAATCGGGAGCAAGCACCGTTGCTGTGTGCTTGCTCCATTCCTACGCCAACCCGGCGCATGAGCGGCGCGTGCGGGAAATCATCCTTGAAACCTGCCCGGGGATCGTTGTCTGCCTGTCGTCGGAAGTGGCGGGTGAGATGCGCGAGTTCGAGCGTACCTCGACGACAGTCATCAACGCCGCGACGGTGCCGATTATCGCGTCATATCTTGACCGGCTGAGTGGTGAATTGCGCGGCCTCGGCTTGCAGCGCGATCTTTACGTCATGCAATCAAACGGCGGTGTGATCACCTCACATGTGGCGCGCGATCTTCCGGTGCGCACCATCCTTTCCGGCCCGAGCGGCGGCGTGGTCGGCGGCTCCTATCTGGCGAATGAAATTGGGCTGGAAAATGTCGTCACGCTCGACATGGGCGGCACCAGCACCGACATCGGGCTTGTCTCCAACGGCCGGGCGGTGACGGTTGATGAAAGCAAGGTCGACGGCTGGCCAATCCTGGCGCCTATGATCGAAATTCTGGCGATCGGCGCCGGCGGCGGCAGCATCGGTTGGCTTGACGCTGGCGGCGGACTCCGCGTCGGCCCGCAAAGTGCAGGCGCGGTGCCAGGTCCCGTCTGTTACAAGCGTGGTGGCACGGAACCGACGGTGTCGGATGCCTGCCTCGTTCTCAACCGCCTCAATCCCAAGTTCTTCCTCGGGGGCGAGATGGACCTCGATCCCAAGGGCGCCCACTGGGTCATCGAGGAAAAGGTCGCAGCCCCGCTCAAGATGAACAAGGAAGAAGCGGCCCAGGGCATGATCACGGTCGTCACCGCCAACATGGCGAAGGCCATGCGCCAGATTCTGGTGGCCCGCGGCCTCGATCCCAGAGATTTTACCTTGATGGCCTTCGGCGGTGCCGGCGGCATGGTGGTGGGAGACTTACTCCGCGCCAGCGATGTCAACCGGGCGCTGGTTCCCAACAATCCGGGCGCGCTCTGTGCCATCGGCATGCTGGTGACCGACTTCCGATACGATGCGTCGGCCACGAAAGTGCGTCAGCTCAAAAACGCCGACCCCAAGGAAGCCGCCGATCTCTTCGCCAAATTGGAGGCGGAGGCGACCGGCAAGCTTGTCGAGGAAGGCCTGCGGGCCAAGGACATCAGCGTCGAGCGCTATATCGATGTGCGCTATGTCGGCCAGGAATACTACCTCAAGATACCGGTCGGGAAATCGGCGCTCGATGTTAAAGCGCTGGAGAAGGCCTTCAACAAGGAGCACGAGAAGGTCTACGGCTATTCGACCTCGCTGTTCCCCTGCGAGTTCGTAAACTTGAGAGTAACCGCGCTCGGCAAGGTGACGCGGCCCAAATTTCCGACCTATGGGAAAAGATCGAAGAAGGATGGAAAACTCCAGCCGCATGAACGCCGGAAAGTCTATTTCGACGGCGCTTTCACCGACACGCCGATTTACCGGATCGACGCCCTCTATCCCGGAGACAGGCTCACAGGCCCGGTTGTCGTCGAGGATCCTAATTCAACCATCGTCATCCTGCGCGGCCAGAGCGCCACTGTCGACAAATACAAGAATATCCTGATCGAAGAAAAAAGGTGAGCATATGGACCGGCTAGCACTGAAAAAGACCGCCAAATCCGCCGCCCGCCGCCCGATTGTCGATGCCATCACGCTTGAAGTCGTGCGCGCCGGCCTTGTCTCGATCGTCCATGAAATGTCGATCACCATGGACCGCACCTCCTACTCGACGATCATCCGCGAAGTTCACGACTACAGTTGCGTGCTGTTCGACGGCCAGGGCCGGCTGATTGCCCAGGCCGAAGGCATACCGATTTTCAACGGCAGCATGAATTTCGTGATCGATGCGGTGCTGGCGCGCTTCCCGGTGGCCAGCATGAAGCCTGGCGATATCTTCATTTCGAACGATCCTTATACCGGCGGCGGCACCCACAAGAATGACATCAACATCGTCATGCCGGTGTTCTGGCAGGGCGAAGCCGTGATGCTGAGCGCCAGCAAGGCGCACCATCTCGATATCGGCGGCAAGGATGCCGGAAGCTGGTCGTCGGACGCGCGCAACACCTTCCAGGAAGGCTTGAGCATTCCGCCCATGAAGCTGGCGACAAAGGGCGTCATCAACGAGGCGATCACCGAAATCCTGTTCGCCAACATGCGTGTGCCCGCACTTTCGCGCGGCGACTTCGCCGCCCAGATCGCGGCTGGGAAAACCGCCGAACTCCGGGCTCATGCCTGGCTCAAGAAAAATGGCGTGAAGCTGTTCAAGAGCGCCGTCGACGAACTGATCGCCCATGGCGAGCGCATTACCAGGGCTGGAATCAAAAAAATTCCGAACGGCGTTTACAAGGCCAAGGGCTTCGCCGACGCCGATGGTGTCACCGATATTCCCATCCACATCGAAGTCACCGTGACGGTCAAAGGCGGCGACATCTATGTGGATTTCACAGGCAGCGACAAGCAGCGCGATGGCGCCGCCGGCAATTGCCACTGGGTGAATACCGTCTCGATGACCCGCGAATTCATGATGTTCCTCACCGACATCGCGCTTGGCGGCAACGAAGGCTCCTACAAGCCCATCCATGTGACGGCGCCTGCGGGCTCCGTGTTCAAGCCGAATTATCCAGCTCCCGTCACCACCGGCATGGGCGATATGGGTACGCGCCTCATCGAACTCCTGTTCCAGGCACTGGCGGATGTGCTGCCGGAAGAAGTGATTGCCGGCACCTTCGGCAATTTCAGTTGCTTGACGCTCGCCGGTTTCGATGCCGAGCACGGCACCGAATTCGTCCACTTCTCGCCCTACGCGGGCGGCTGGGGCGGCCGCGCGTTCGCCGATGGCAACAGCGCCATGGTCTCCCTCGGCAGCGGCGACAATTACAACGTTCCCTGCGAAGTGATGGAAACCAAATTTCCGGGCCTGCGCGCCAAAAGCTACCGCCTCATCGAGCGCTCGGCGGGGGCAGGCAAGCATCGCGGCGGCTTCGGCGTCGCCTATGACTACGAGATGACCATTCCCGGCGAATTCACCGTGGCTCTCGACCGCGACAAGTTTCCACCTTACGGCCTGTTTGGCGGCGGGACGGGCCAACCGAGTGGCCTCGTCATCAGCCCCGGAACGGCCACGGAGAAGCGCTTCGCCAGGGCAAGCGGTGTCAAGATTCCCGCCGGCACCATCCTCAGCCACCGCACCGCAGGCGGCGGCGGATACGGCAATCCCAAGGAGCGCCCGGCATCCCAGGTGCTTGACGATGTGCTCGATCAACTGATCTCGCTCAACGATGCAAGGGACAAGTATGGCGTGGTGATCGATCCCGCGACCATGAAGCTCGACCAGCAAGGGACAGATCGGGCGCGTTCGGCTTAGACCCGTTTCGTTGACAATCCTGCGGCGCGGTACAATAGTTCCGCTCGTGAATCTTGAGCTGAAGCACTACCGCGCCTTCATCGTGCTGGCCAAAACCCTGCATTTTGGCCGCGCGGCGGAGAGCCTCAATATGGCTCAGCCGCAGCTCAGCCGGCTGGTCAAATTCATCGAAAGCGAAGTTGGCGTCCCCCTCGTGGTGCGCACCACGCGGAATATTTCGCTCACCCCCGCGGGCAAGGTTTTTCTCGACCATGGCACTCTGCTGATCCAGCAGGCCGAGAACGCGCTGCAGATCACGCGAAAAGCCGCCGAAGGTTTGTTCGGCTCGGTCACCATCGGCTACATGGATTTTGCCATCAGCGGGCCGCTGCCGCGGATCCTCAGGGCCTTCCGCCACAAATTCGCCGATGTCGATATCGTGCTGGATCATCTGTGGACGGAACGGCAGCGCGCGCTCATCCTCGACCGCGGCATCGACATGGGTTTCCTCATCGGCCCCTTCGATCACCCCGACGTCACCAGCTTGCCGGTGGGTTCAAGCCAGTTGATGGTTGTCCTGCCCGAGGCGCATCCGATGGCGGAGTTGCCGGAGATCGATCTTCGCGCCATCGCGGAGGAGCCCTTCATTTTTGGAACGGTTTCCAAGTGGCGGCCCTACAGGGATGTGGTCGACCGGATCTGCCTCGCCCATGGCTTCCTGCCGCGAGTGGCGCACCAGCCGGGCAACAGCGATGCGATATTCGGCCTGGTCTCGGCTCAACTTGGCGTCACCATCTACCCGGAAAGGCCGTTCCGAATGTATCCCAGAGGTGTGGTGGTGCGCCCCATCGCCAACGTCACCGAACGGATCACCACCATCGCCGCCTGGAACAAACGAAACCCATCGAAGATGTTGCGGAACTTCGTCGAGGTCGTCAGGCAATTTTCGGTCGCGGATGCGGGAGCAAATGGCAAGTCCGTGGCACGACTCGCGCAGGCAGAATCAGCCGGACAAATTGCCGTTGCATAGAATTCCAAACGGTTCATCCGGTGATATTCGGCCAATCGATTCTGCGCCATGTCCCGGGATATTCATTGACAATCCCGTGCCGGTCCACCGGCAGATCGGCGCTGAACTTCCGGAACAGCCCCTCGTAGAGATAGAGCCCGCCATCGGCGGAATCGTGATAGCGCTTGCAAGTGTAGCGTTGCTGCACGCTGCTCAACTTCAGATCGGGAAGCCCGAAGTAGACAACCGCGATGTCTCGCGACTGCCCTTCACGCAGGCTAAGCCGGCGAATGGGCAAAGTATTGGTGAATGGCGAGGCCGCGAAGTCGATGTCGATGCATCCATCAAGATCGGGGAGGGAATTGCCTTGGCCGTCGGTCCATTTGCCCTCTGCTGCTTGCCGGATCGATACCTTGATGGCGCCATCCTCCAGAAGGCATGCCTCAGCAGTGCGCGTTATCCAGTGATTGTCGCATTCCACCCGGTAGCGCATGCGGAATGGCTTGCCGTCACGCACGCCCAAAACCACGCCATCGGCCTGGATGTTGTCAGATGTTTCCGTGAGCCGAAGGGTTTCGAATCCTTTCCCCTGCCACGGCTGCCACATTATTAAGCTGGTCATTGTCAACTCACCTCCTGCATGGTCTCGTCCTACGCGGCCTTGGGATGTGGCTGGCGTGCGGCGAGCCAGGTCGGGATAAGTTCGCGGGAAAGAACATTGGCGACGGTTTCCCGGCGCCGCGCCAAACCAAGACGGCCCCCGGAGACGATCACCGTGGCGGAGCGCGGAATCGCATTGGATTGGCAGGCGAAGCCCTCGTTGTAGGCACCCATATCGAGGAACGCGAGAAGATCGCCTGCGCGCATCGGAGGAAGTTCACGGGCCTTGGCTAGAATGTCGGCGGCGTTGCAGGTTTGCCCGCAGACATCGACGATCTCGGAGCCGCCCCGGTCCGGGTCATTGGCGATAACGACATGATGAACGCCGCAGCGCGGATCGAAAGGATCCATCATCTCGTTGGTGTTGCCATCCACATAAATCCATTTCTTGTGGGCGACTGTCTGGTCTTCTTTCGAGCCTCCGACGCGGGTGATCCAAATCCCAGCGGCTTCCCAGCAGTAGCGCCCCGGCTCGATGATCAAGGTGGGAACGGTCAGACTGAGCGCCTTGCAGCTTTCGACAATGGTCCCGGCGATGGCCTCGGCATAGGCTTCAACGGCGGGCGGAGCGTCGGCGCCATAGCGCTCGGTGACGAAGCCGCCGCCAATGTTGAGGTAAACCGGCTGCCAGCCGGTGCGCGCCTTGATCTCGCCCAGGTAGTGAACGAGTTCGGCCGTTTCCTCGCGGTAGAAGCCGGCCCGGCGCGGAATGCCGCCATGGTACATGATCCCTTCAAGCGAGACGGAAGGCAGTTCAAGCGCCCGAGCCACGGAGCGATAGATCGCCTCCGGTTCGTGTCCATATTTGAAGGTGCGCTCCCAAAAGGAAGGCTCAATCCCATCCGGATAACGGCTGTCGACATAGCGAACGCCGTGGATCGCATCGAGCGGCAGGCGAATGCGGAGCGACACGCGCGCTGTCTTGCGCAGCTCCATGGCCAATCGCGACACCGCCTCGAGTTCCTCGTAGCTGTCTACCTGATTGAGCACGCCCGCATCGATCGCGGCCACGATCACGTCTTCGCTCTTGTTGGCGCCATTCATCACGATCTTGGCTGGATCGGAACCTGCCATCATCGCTACGGACAGTTCGCCAAGCCCGAACGCATCGCCACCACCACCTTCGTCGGCGATGATGCGGCGCGCCGCCAGGCCCCAATTGCCCTTCATTCCCGCGCAGACAATCACCGGAGCGGAATAACGCGCCTCGAAAGCGTCCCGGATGCGCCGGTAGAAATGCCGGATGGTGCTCTCCGAAAGAATGAACAGGGGAGTGCCGAATTGCTCGGCGATTTCCATGACGGGTGCCCCGTCGAAGATCAGCCCTTGGGAGGGATCGATGTCGAGATAGGGTCCAAAACGTCCCATGAAAGCGTTCTCCATTGGCTGTCTTATTAATTATCAATAATCAAGACGGAAATCAAGAGAATTTTGCCGACTTTCGAAAAATTCTTGTCGCCTGCGGGGCCTACGTCCGCTTCACTTAATCTGTTCCGGGTGGAAGGAGTGGAGTTGAGAATAACTGACTACGCCGAGTTAGCCGCCAGCACCGCCATGGGACGTGAAACGCTGGCAATGAAGCTTCGCCCCCGCTCGGTCTTCGGCGCGCTGAAGAAGTCGGCGGGCGTGCTGTCTTCCACGACTTTACCGTCAGCAAGGAAGATCACGCGATCCGCGACATCCTGGGCAAATCCCATTTCGTGGGTAACGACAACCATCGTCACGCCTTCCGCGGCGAGTTGGCGCATCACACGCAGTACTTCGCCCACGAGTTCGGGATCGAGAGCGGAGGTTACCTCGTCGAAAAGCATGATCTCCGGCTGCATGGCGAGAGCCCGGGCAATGGCTACGCGTTGCTGTTGACCGCCCGAGAGGCGGAAAGGATAGCTGCTCGCCTTTTCCGACAGACCCACTTTGGCGAGGAGGTCCATGGCCTGCTTCTCCGCGAGCAGTCTCGGTGTGCCTTTCACGTGCACGGGAGCCTCGATGATATTCTCAAGCACGGTCATGTGGGGGAATAGGTTGAACTGCTGGAAAACCATGCCCACGGCCGAACGCACTCTCTTGACGGCGTTTGATTCAACGTCGTGGGTGCCGTCCTTCTCGCGCCCGAGTTCATGACCTTTGACGCGCAGGCTGCCGCCATCGATCGTTTCAAGCTGATTGATGGCGCGCAACAGGGTGCTTTTGCCGGAGCCGCTTGGACCCAGGATCACAACGACCTCACCCGAATGGATGCTAAGATCAATATCCGCGAGAACAGTATAGTTGAAGTACCGCTTGGTGACGCCTTTCATCTCAATGATCGGAGGCGGCTTGGCGCGCGCGTTTTTTGACAACGGCTCGCTCTTGTCTTTCACGATCGAAAGCCGTTGTGGATCCGGGAGGTCACCCTCGCGTTTTCTATCCAATGAGAAGCGGAAAAGTGGAGCAAAATGCTGACGCAACCATTCAGGCAGGATCGGTTTGTTTTCAGCACCAATCTTGAATCTCTGTTCGAGAGAATTCACGAACCATGCAACGGGATAACTGATCAAGAGATAGAGAATAGCCACGAATGTGAATATCTCGAAGTGCTTGAAGGTCGTCGACGCAATCAGCTGACCTGATCGCATCAGATCAGCCACGGAAATCACCGAAACAAGAGCTGAGTCCTTGAACAACGCTATGAAATAATTGCCAATCGGTGGAATGACGATCCTCAGCGCTTGGGGCAGGACGACCCGCCGCATCACGAGGAAGCCCGACATGTTAAGGCTTTGGGCCGCTTCCTTCTGGCTATGTGGGATTGCCTGAATGCCGGCTCTGAAGACTTCGGCCAAGTAGGCACTGTAATTGACGCTGAGAGCGATCACGCCTGCCTCGAAGGCGGGTAATTCAATTCCGATCATTGGAAGCGCATAGTAGATGTAGAAGATCTGCAGCAATAAGGGAGTCCCGCGCACAAAATCAATGAAGATGCGCGCGGTGACCCGGCTAAGTGCAAGTGTGGAATTTCGAGCGAGCCCGATCATCAAGCCCAGCTGCAGCGCACCTATCATGGAAATGCAGGTAAGCTTGATCGTGACCCAGGCGCCCAACAGAAGGGACGGGCTAAAATCGATCAAATCTTGCATCAAAAACTGCATGAGGTTTACCGCTGAAAATTGGCTTGGACGAGCCCGCTCATCTTCATGGGTTATGGGGCGCGATTAGCCTCGTTAAGACCCCACTTCTGAAGAATTTTGAGGTCCGCGCCTTCGGTCTTCATTTCGCGAAGTGCCCAGTTAATGGCATGCGTGAGATCGACGTCTTCTTTTCGCACGCCAGCAGCCTTGATGCCGGATTCCTTGGCGACATAACCGTCAGCCAACTCAACGGTTGCAGCAAGTTCGGGTTGTTGCGCTAACAGATACGCCGCGACCGGCGCGTCGACGACAGCAGCGTCAATGCGGCCAATCTGCAAATCCCGCAGCAGTTCCGGAACGCCTGGATAACTCGATGCTATGGCTCCGCGCGTTCCAAGTTCGTCGACCCAGTCTTGAAGATTGGTTCCAAGATAGGAAGCGACGCGTAGCCCTTTGGTCAGGTCTTCAAGCGATTTGATCTTGTGCGGGTTGCCCTTGGCGACAACCAAGGCCTCACCGTACTGGTACCAGCCATCGGTGAAGGCAATCTGCTTCTGCCGCTTCTCGGTAATTGTCATGGCATCGGCAATAAAATCGAGACGCTTGCTGAGCAGGCCTGGGATAAGGCCCGAGAATTCACTGAGGAACATCTCGCTTTTTGGAATGCCGATCTTTTCCAGAACATAGCGCATCATGTCAGCATCGATTCCGTCCACCTCTTTGGTGCGAGGATCAACGAAATTGAAAGGCTGGTCGTTCGATGTTCCGAAGACCGCCTGGCCGCTTTGGCGGACACGGTCGTAGGAGCCGTCTCCACCGGTCAAAGCGGGCATCTCGCCGGCTCGAAGCGGTAAAGTCAGTCCCCCCAACAAAACACTAAAGCATAATGCCGCCGTAATGCTGCGGCGCGAAACCTTGGACATGCGAAAACTCCCTTGTTAGGCCGCCCCGAGTTGAATGCCGCGGGCTGGGCCTTCACCAGAGTGTAACAAGTTTTCATTATTGTCAATTATTAATATTTAATACTCTGGACCATATTGAATTTGTTCGATACATGTCCAGCAGGGGTTTCAAAACTTGCCACCGTGGAGGGTTGAAATAGCGATGGCCAAAACTTCACACGCTAAAGTTGTCGCGCGCCCAGGACTGGACATGGTCATTGCCGACGCCTTGCGGGAACGCATCCTGTCGGTCGCGCTGCCTCCCGGTTCGCATCTGGTTGAGGTCGAATTCGCCAAGGAATTTGAAGTCGCGCATGGCACCATTCGTTCGGCGTTCCGTCACCTGCAGGCGGAAGGCCTAGTCGAATATAGACAGCGGCGCGGCATGTTCGTGACCACGATCGAGCCGGAGGACGTGCTCGAACTCTGCTCTCTTCGCGACTCATTGGAAGCACTCGGCTCCGGACTTGCCGCAAAGCACGCGGACAAATCGAACCATGTTGCCTTGAAAGCAATTCTGAACGCCATGCGAGAAGCGGCGGAGAAGGATGACCGGCGCCGCATGATTGAACTTGATCTGGCCTTTCATGTCCAGATCGTCGAGATGTCGGACCATCGTCGATTGCAGCAGGTCTATTCCTCGTTAATTTCGCAAGTGCGGTTTTTTATGGCCCTTACCGACCCACTCCGCGCCAACTTAGGTGAATTGGTCGAAATCCATGAGGCGCTCGCGGCACCTATCCTTGCCGGTGATGCGGAAAAGGCCAGCTTGATCGCTTCAACCCACAACCAGCCTGACGGTTTGGCCCTGGCGGCACAGCTTCGCGACGCTCAACGCAGGATGCGCAAAAAGGCGTAACGGGCGCGTGCGGATGCTCTACGAGGCGCGAATAGCCGCGAGCCGGTTCAGCGTTTCCGCGATGTCGGCTTCGGTGGTGTTGGGGTTGATCGTGCATAGGCGGAGGACGCTCCGTCCCCCAATGGTGGTTGAAGTCAATGTCGCATAGCCAGATGCGGTGATGGCGTTCACCATGGCGGCGTGTTCGCCGGGCTTGGCTCCTCGCCTCGCGAATGTCACGATGCCAATCTGCGCCGGTGTCACCAGTTCCCAGGGCGATCCCTTTTTCTCGATCAATGCTTGCGCGATTTCCGCCAGCTCGATGCCGCGTTCGATGGCCTTGGCAATGCGGGCCGCCCCGTGGGTCTTGAAGGTCATCCACATTTTGAGGGCGCGGGCCTTGCGCGTCAGCTCCAGGCTGCGGTTGAACAAATCAACCTGATCTTCTTGCCCCATCACATCCTTCAGATATTCCGGGTTCATGGTGAAGGCGCGTTCAAGAGCTCCGGGATGGCGCACCAGAACGCAACCGCAGTCATAGGGCTGGAACAACCATTTGTGCGGATCGAGCACGAGCGAATCCGCCAGTTCCATGCCCGCGAGATAGGCTTTCCCCTTGGCGGTCAGAGCGGCTGGCGCGCCGTAGGCGCCGTCCACATGCATCCACAGGCCGTTGGCCTTGCACAATGCCGCCACTTCCGGCAGCGGATCGCAGGCGCCGGTGTTGGTCGATCCGGCACTCGCCACGATCATCACGGGCTTGCGGCCCTGGGTGCGATCCTCGGCGATCATACGGACAAGCTGTCCCATATCGAACTTGAGATCGCTGCCCGTTGGCAGCACCCGGACATCCTCAGGCGGTATGCCAAGTACAGAAAAATTGCGCTTGAGCGAAGCGTGGGTCTGGTCGTTGAGATAGACAACGCCGCGCCCCTTGACTGCGAAGCAGGCGGCAAAGGCCGTGAAGTTCGCCATCGAACCGCCGCTCACGATGATGCCCTGGGTTTCCTCCGGCATGCCGAGCAGTTGCCTGAGCCAGTCGATCACCACGAGCTCAACGGTCGCGGGGCCGCTACCGCCGACCCAGGTGCCCGCCGCGGCATTGAAACCCGTGGCGAGCCAATCGCCGAGGATCGCGGCGAAGGACGATGGCCCCGGCACGCGGGCGAAATAACGCGGATGATCGCCGTGCTGCATCTTTGTCAGCACGAGGTCCTGCAGCATCACGAGCGCGTCTGCGGGATCGGATGGCCCTTGCGGCACAGCGCCTCCGATCCGCGCCTCCAGCGGCTTGCGCGACGCCACCGCGATGGCGGGCTCATCGTGACGGCCCGCCAGGTGCCTCACCACCATGTCGACAACCTGGTAGCCTAGCGCCCGCATTTGCTCCTCGCTAAGGCCAAGCGTATCGGCGGGCGGCGTATTGGCGGTCATATGCGGTCCTCTAGGAGATGTGCGGCTTGCGCGCCAAGTTCATAATAGGTTTCTTTCACGGCGCGAAACGTGGCGTCCTCCGTGGCTGTCACCGGAAGCGGCAAATCGTCCTCGGCAATACGGCCCAGGATATGCTCGGCCAACACGCGCCCAAACACCGTGCCCGGTGCGATCCCCCGGCCATTGTAACCACTGATGCCAATGACATTGGGCGCGAAGCGGTGGAATTTCGGCAGGTGGTTATCGGTCATGCCGATCATGCCATACCATTCTGTTTCAAACTCCACATCGCCGAGCTGGGGAAAGAGGTTGTGAACTGCCCGTTTCGCCCAGGCTCGATGAATGGCTGTGCCGGTTCCGCGAAGCGCCCCAACGCTTCCGAAAATCAGGCGCCCTTGGCCATCGAGGCGGAATGAGCTGAGCACTTGCTTCGTGTCCCACGCCCCCTCGAGGTTGGGCAGAATCGACTGCCTGACATTGGCGCTTAGGGGCCTCGTCGCCAGATTGAAATAGGGGAGATGGACCTGTTCGCGGCGGATTTCCGGCCACGGCGTACCTGCATTGGAATAGGCATCCGTGGCCACGACGATCCAATCGGCCTCAACCGAGCCCGCCGGCGTACGCACAATCCATTTTCCATTGGCCCGTTCCGCACCAGTCACCGGGCTTCCGGTATAAATTTTCGCACCAGCGGCAAGCCCCGCGCGCGCCAGCCCCCTTACATAGGCCAGCGGTTGAATGGTGCCGGCACGAAGATCAAGCAGTGAACCTGTGTAGCCAGAGCTGCCGACTCTTGTTGTTGTTTCCTTAGCATCGAGAAGCTGGACCGGTACGCCACGCGCCGTCCACTGGCGGGCGCGTTCCTCAATTTCGGCCAAGCCCTTCTTGCCCACGGCGCAATGGAGCGTGCCGTTCTTCACGGGTTGGCATTGGATGACGTGTTTCTCGATCAGCCCCCACACGGCAGCGGGCCCATTGCCGAGAAGGGTCAGGAGACGCTCGCCATGTTGCGCGCCAAGCAACTGCGGCAAATCCTCAGGTCTCACCC
>JBKKDI010000038.1:0-2518 GCA_046708645.1 Aestuariivirga sp. | reverse complement strand
CTGCCGGTCGACAAGCTCGCCAACTCCGCGCCGCTATATGAGCGGCCCTGGGTGCCGACGCCTCCGCCCGCTGTCGTGCCGCCCGACGCGGTCAAAGCACCTAACAGTATTCTCGGCGCACTCTCCGAAATGATGGGCTCGCATCACTTGTGCTCGAGGCGGTGGATCTGGGAGCAGTACGATCACATGGTGATGGGCGACACGGTCCAGCGTCCCGGCGGCGATGCGGCCATCGTGCGCGTACACGGGACGCAAAAGGGCATCGCCGTGACGTGCGACGTGACGCCCCGCTATTGCCTCGCCGACCCCGTCATGGGCGGCCGGCAGGCGGTCGCCGAGACGTGGCGCAACCTCACCTGCGTCGGTGCCACGCCGCTCGCCATCACCGACAATATGAATTTCGGCAACCCCGAGCGCCCGCAGATCATGGGCCAGTTCGTCGGTTGCATCGAGGGCATGCGCGAGGCCTGCCTGACGCTCGACTACCCCGTCGTGTCGGGCAACGTCTCGCTCTACAACGAGACCAACGGCCAGGGCATTCCGCCGACACCGGCGATCGGTGGCGTCGGGCTCTTGCCGGATGTCTCCAAGCAGGCCGATATCGCGCTGAAGAAGGCCGGTGATGTGCTCGTGCTGATCGGCAAGGAACAAGGCTGGCTCGGCCAATCCATCTATCAGCAGGTGGTTGGCGGCGGGTTGGCAGGCGCGCCGCCGCCCGTGGATCTCGCCGCCGAGAAAGTCGCCGGCGATCTGGTGCGGGGTTTGATCCGGGCCGGTACCGTCTCCGCAGTCCACGACTGCTCGGACGGTGGCTTGCTGGTGGCGATCGCCGAGATGGCGTTGGCAGGCGGGGTCGGCGTGGCGCTCGATGCCGCGCCTGCTGGTCTGCCCACGCACGCCACCTGGTTCGGCGAGGATCAGGGGCGGTATATCCTGGCGCTGGCGGCCGACAAGGTTTCGGTGTTGCTGGCCAACAGCAAGGCGCTTGGACTGCTGGCGCGGGTCGTGGGCACAGTGGGGGGCGATACGCTCGTCATCCCCGGCGAACCCGTTCTGCCGCTCGCCAAGCTGCGGGATGTGCGCGAAGGGTGGTTGCCCGGGTATATGAAGGGCTGAGCCGCTAACCATTTTTTCGTGTTGTCGGTCCCATCGCGATCGTGGCGTGGCAATCCAGTATCTATCGACTCCGGGCACGTCGACCTGCGGCGAGCCATGCTTTCGTTCCGCGACCCGTGTTCCACGATTGTGCATAGGACGCCGTCGCGCATGGCCGCCATGAGCAAAGCCGAATTTTCCCGCGTATCGCCGCAAGACCGCCTCGGCTCGCTCGATGCCTATCGCGGCTTCGTCATGCTGTTGATGATGGGCGAGGCCCTGCACTTGAGCGAGGTCGCGGCGGCCGTCCCGGGAAGCGCCCTGCTGCGCGTGCTGGCATGGCATCAGACGCATGTCGAATGGATCGGCTGTTCACTGCACGACCTCATTCAGCCTTCGTTTTCGTTTCTGGTGGGCGCCGCGCTGCCCTTCTCTCTGGCCAGCCGTTCCGGCAGCGGCATGAACCGGTCGCAGATCTTCGCGCAAGCTCTGAAGCGCGCCCTGATCCTGATCCTCATCGGCATCTTTCTGCGCTCGGTAGGCCAACCGCTGACCACCTTCACGTTCGAGGATACGCTGACCCAGATTGGCCTCGGCTACGGCTTTCTGGTGTTGCTGGGTTGGACCAGCCCACGGATGCAATGGTTGGCTCTGGCGGTCCTGCTGATCGGCACCTGGTTGGTTTTCGCGCTCCATCCCTTGCCACCGGCAGGGTTCGACCGCACGGCGGTCGGCGTTCCGCTCGATTGGCCGCATTGGCTCTCGGGCTTTGCCGCGCATTGGAACAAGAACGCCAATTTCGCAGCCCATTTCGACGTCTGGTTCTTGAACTTGTTTCCCCGTGAGAAGCCCTTCGTCTTCAACGACGGCGGCTATGCGACGCTGAGTTTCGTGCCGACTCTGGCGACGATGATACTGGGGCTGATCGCCGGCAACGTCCTGCGCTCGCCCCTCACGAAAACCGACAAGATCGGCTGGCTGATTCTTGCCGGTTGCGCGACACTTGTCGTCGGTCTGTTGCTGGGACGATCGGGAATCAGTCCTATTGTGAAGCGGATCTGGACGCCGAGCTGGGTCTTGTTCAGCGGTGGTTGGTGTTTCCTGATCCTCGCCGGCTTCTATGCCGTGCTCGATGGGTGCGGTTGGCGGCGCTGGGCCTTTCCCCTGCTCGTCGTCGGCATGAACTCGATCGCGGCCTATGTCCTGACGGAGTTGTTGCGCGAGCCTTTGCGCGAGATCGTCAAGCCGCATGTCGGCTTGGCGACCCATTGGCTGACCGGCCCGGCCTACCAACCGCTGTTGAGCGGTATGGTCGTGATCGTCCTCCTCTGGCTCGCACTGTTTTGGATGTACCGGCGGCGAATGTTCTTGCGCGTGTGACTCGTCTCGTTAGGAATGGCATGGACGTCAAACGATCTCACGG
>JBKKDI010000037.1:0-7692 GCA_046708645.1 Aestuariivirga sp. | reverse complement strand
GCCGGCCACCATGTGGTGGTGGTCGTCTCCGCCATGGCCGGAACCACCGACCGGCTTGTCGGCTGGTGCCGGGAAGCCGCTCCCGTCCACGATGCCCGGGAATATGATGCAATCGTTGCCTCAGGCGAGCAGGTGACGGCGGGCCTTCTCGCCATCGTGCTGCAGGATCAGGGCATTCCCGCCCGCTCCTGGCATGGCTGGCAGATTCCACTTAAGACCGATGGCGTCCATGGCGCTTCCCGCATCGCGGAAATCGACGCAGCCGAGATTAGAAAGCGCATGGAACAGGGCCAGGTGGCGGTCGTCGCCGGCTTCCAGGGCATCGGTCCCGACAAGCGCATCACCACGCTGGGCCGTGGCGGCACCGATACGTCGGCGGTGGCCATTGCGGCCTCCCTCGATGCCGCCTGCGATATTTATACCGACGTGGACGGCGTTTACACGGCGGACCCCCGCATCGTGACAGGCGCCCGCAAGCTCGACCGCATCTCCTATGAGGAGATGCTGGAGCAGGCCTCCCTCGGCGCCAAGGTGTTGCAGACAAGGTCGGTTGAACTGGCCATGGTCTACAAGGTACCCTTGCAGGTGCGCTCGAGTTTCGAGCCGCCCGACTCGCCCAATCAGAATAATCCCGATGGCACGGGGCCCGGAACACTCGTTTGCGATGAGGAACGTATCGTGGAACAGCATGTCGTCAGTGGAATTGCCTATTCGCGCGACGAGGCCAAGGTCTCGATCCGCAGGGTCAAGGATCAGCCAGGCGTTTCAGCGGCGATCTTCGGCGCCCTGGCCGAGGCCGACATCAGCGTCGACATGATTGTGCAGAACGTCTCCTCCGACGGCGCCAACGCCAACATCACCTTCACGGTCACTCGCAAGGACCTGCGCCGGACGATTGAGGTTTTGAACAACGTCAAGGAAAAGCTCGGCTTCATGGAACTCACCCACTCGGCCGATGTGGCAAAAGTCTCCGTCGTCGGAATCGGTATGCGCAGTCACGCTGGCGTCGCCGCGAAGATGTTCCGGTCGCTTGCCGAAAAAGGCATCAACATTCAGGCAATCGCCACTTCCGAGATCAAAATCAGTGTACTGATCGACGAAGCCTATACGGAACTCGCCGTGCGCGCCCTGCACACGGCTTACGGATTGGAAGGCAAGCACTAGGTGAGAAGCAATAACGCCATACCGTCTCTCCCTTCCCCCCTTACGGGGGAAGGTGGCGCGAAGCGCCGGATGAGGGGGCTGGTTCAACATCTCGGGTCCAATCTAGGAGTAGCTGGACCATCCCCCTCATCCGTCTCGCGCTATAGCAGCCAAGCTTGCGCAGGCTGCGCAAGCTTGCCTGCGTGGCGCGATCCACCTTCCCCCGCGAGGGGGGAAGGGGAAAGATGAGGTAACTGATGGTTACTTCCGCCCTCGGCCCGCGTGTCCTGCTCCGGCGGCTCCGCGAGGTCATGGCGGAGCCGGTCACCTCACAGAAGCGCCTCGACAAGATTGTGGCGTTAATCGCCGGCAACATGGTTGCCGAGGTCTGCTCCATTTATGTGATGCGCCCCGGCGATGTGCTGGAACTTTATGCGACCGAAGGCCTGAAGCGCGAGGCTGTCCATAAATCGAAACTGAAAATCGGCGAAGGACTGGTCGGCACGATCGCCGAGCAAGCGATCGGCCTCAATCTTGCCGACGCCCAGAACCATCCGTTATTCAAATACCTGCCGGAGACGGGCGAGGAGATTTACAGTTCCTTCCTCGGCGTGCCGATCATGCGCGGCGGCACGGTCATCGGCGTGTTGGTGGTGCAAAACCGCACCAGGCGCCACTATTCCGAGGAGGAGGAAGAAGCCCTCCAGACCACGGCTATGGTGCTGGCCGAGGTCATGGCCTCAGGCGAACTGAAGGATGTGACAAGCGAGGTCGCCGCCGACGTCGCCCATCTCCGCAGCCATCATATAAGGGGCGAGAGCCTGGCCGAAGGCGTAGCACTGGGCCATGCGGTGCTGCACGAGCCCCGCGTCGTCATCGCCAACATGATCGCCGAAAGCATCCCGAAGGAACGCAAGCGCCTTGAGGACGCGGTTGCCCTCCTGCGCGCCCATGTGGATGAACTGCTCGATGGTTCCGGCGCCCACCGCGCCACGGAATATTCCGATGTGCTGGAAACCATCCGCATGTTCGCCCATGACAAGGGCTGGGTGAACCGCCTGCGCGAGGCAATCGATACGGGCTTGACCGCCGAGGCTGCCGTCGAGCGCGTGCACAACGACAACCGCGCCCGCATGATGCGCACTCCCGATCCCTATCTCCGCGACCGCCTGCACGATCTCGACGATCTGTCGAACCGGCTCATGCGCATCTTGACCGGCGGCATCGCCACCGCTTCGCGCGGCGGCCTTCCGCAGAACGCCATCGTCGTCGCCCGCAACATGGGCCCTGCCGAACTTCTGGATTATGACCGCACTAAGCTTCGCGGCGTTATCCTGGAAGAGGGCGGCAAGACCAGCCATGTCGCCATCGTGGCGCGCGCCCTCGGCATCCCCGCCATTGGCCAGGCGGAAGGTCTGATCGACCTCATCGATACCGGGAGTTCGATTGTCATCGATGGCGGCACGGGTGAAGTGTTCGTGCGCCCCTCTGCCGATCTGCAAAAAGCCTATGCCGAAAAGGTGCGCTTCTATGCGAGGAAGCAGGCCCAATACGCGGAACTTCGCGACCAGCCGTCGGTCAGCAAGGACGGCGTTCAAATCGAACTCAACATCAATGCCGGGTTGATCGTCGACCTGCCTCATCTCCATGACTCCGGTGCCGATGGCATCGGGCTCTATCGCACCGAACTGCATTTCATGATGGCGCAGCGCTTTCCCCGGCTCTCCACGCAAGTCGCCCACTACTCAACCATCATCGAACAGGCCAAGGGCAAGCCCGTGGTGTTCCGCACCCTTGATATCGGTGCCGACAAGATGCTGCCCTATCTGCGCCAGGCAAAGGAAGAAAACCCGGCCATGGGTTGGCGCTCTATCCGTATGTCTCTGGGCCGGCCGGCCTTGCTCCGGCTCCAGCTTCGCGCCCTGTTGCTGGCGGGCGGAGGCCAGCCCATGAAAATCATGTTCCCGATGATTGCCGATGTGGAGGAATACCGCCGCACGCGCGAGGCCGTGGAAGCGGAAAAGAATTATCTCGTCAAGCACGGCCATCGTTTGCCCTCCGTCCTCAAGCTCGGCGTAATGATCGAGGTTCCCTCGCTCCTCTGGCAACTCGATCAGTTGCTGCCGATGGTCGACTTCGCCTCGATCGGCTCGAACGATCTGGTGCAGTTTTTGTTCGCTTCCGACCGCGGCAATCCAAAGCTCGCGGGCCGCTACGATGCCTTGAGTCCATCGGCACTTGGCGCCATGCGCCAGATCGTCGAGAAGGCGGCCGAGCATGGCAAGCCCGTGACGCTCTGCGGCGAACTGGGTGGCCGGCCCTTGGAAGCCATGGGCCTCGTCGGCATCGGGCTTACCTCCATTTCCATGGTGCCCTCGGCCATAGGCCCGGTGAAGGCCATGATCATGTCGCTCGACCGGGCGAAACTCTGGGCTTTCATGGACCCTTTGCTCAAGAGTCCGCTGCACTCGATCCGCCCCGAGCTTCTTGAATTTGCCCAGCGCAACGGCGTGGTTTTGTAACCTCGCGCTAACCATTCTCGGTCATTCTCAGGGAGATCAATCCGTTAGCACACGGTTAACTGTGAGTATGGCGATGAGTGGACTCTACGGCAGCGACGAAACCCTGGGCGAAACAGAAAGTTCCTTTCGGGAAAAGCCAGACGGTGAAACCGATCCCGCCGCCGAGGCGGGCTGGTTCCTCCAGCGCGAGCGCGAGCGGCGGAGCGAAAGCCTTGAAGACGCGGGCGAAGCCACGGGCATCCATCCCTACCATATCGAGGCCATCGAGTTCGGCGATATGACGCGCATGCCGCAGCGCATGGAAGCCCTCGAGATGATCGGCATCTATGCCCAATATCTGGGTTTCGATCCCGAGCCCCTGGTGCGCCACTACATGCACTTCCTGCCACGCCCGGCCGTTGCTCCGCAGGTCCGGCATCCCGCCAATCCGGCGCCGCTATCCAGCGCCAAGATCCTGCGCTTCGGCAAACTGCCGCCGTTTCCCAAATTCAATTTCAAGCTTCCCACCATTCCTGGCGGAACCGGTGGCGTCGTGGCCTCGTTAGCGGGCGCCATCTTCCTGTTCGCCGGCGCCAGCTGGATGTTGATGCCGGGTGGCGAGGAGCCCCAGGCGACGGAACAAGTGGCTACTGCCGATGCCATGCCCACGGCGTCCACCGGCGAAGAGGAAGCCTTGGTCAAGGTGACCGAAGAAGCCATGCCCGACGATCAGCCAATTGCCACGGCAGCCGATGAATCGGCCGGCACCAATCTCGACGGCCTGGCGGCGCTTATCGAAGAGAAGATCGCCAAGCAGCCGTCGACGGCGCAGGAAATTCCGATGCCCTCCGCCGATGACATGACGCTGACCAAGGATGGCCGCGAATTCGGCGCCAACAACGGCGGCACCCGCCTGGTTCTCAAGGCCAAGGCGCCGGTCTGGCTCCGCATCGAAGATACCCAGGGCAATGTGGTGATGACCCAGATGCTGATGAAGGGCGACACCTACCGCGTTCCCGACCGCGACGGTCTCGTGGTCATCGCCCGCGACGGCGGCCTGCTGAGCTACGTGATCGACGGCCAGGAGAAAGGCATCCTCGGCACGCCGGGCGAAATCCTCGTGGGCCGCTCACTTGACCTAAAAACGCTGGGAGGTAACGGTTAAGTCAGCACTGCGTTGAATTTTTTGATCCCCGCACGGGTAAAAATCAATACGCGGGTTTCATCCCGCTTAGCCCACTTTTGTTCGATGAGCTGATGCAGAATCGCCGCTCCAAGCGCGCCGCCGAGATGAAACCGGCGCTCGCTCCAGTCGAGACAGGCGCGGCACATTGGGCGGCGGCCTTTTTCCAGACTTTTGACGTCAATGCCGAACGATGTAAAGAATCCTCTTCCTTTGGCGGTCAAGGTGATATCGCGCTCGCCCGCGACGAAAGATTGCCGCTTTAGTCCAGCCAACATCCCAACGCCGCGCTCTCCGGCCAAATGGTCGTAACAGACTCGCGCCGAACGCAAAGCTGAATCCATGGGTCCAGTTCTTATGCGCACGGCGCCGGTGCGCTGCGCCAGGCTCGTGAGATCCTCAAGCACAGTAGCCACCTCGGCGTCAGCCAAGCGGAAATAGCGATGCCGCCCTTGCTTGAGGGCATGCACCAAGTGGGCGCTGCTGAGTTTTGACAGATGACCGCTTGCTGTCTGAATTGTTACACCGGCGACATCCGCTAACTCGCTTGCCGATAACGCCCTTCCGTCTGTTAGCGCTGTCAGCATGTTAGCTCGGGCCGGATCGCCGATTAGGGCCGCAATCGAAGCAATCGAAGGTCCCTCTTTCATACTTCGATGTTAACCGAAGCATGGCACCGTTTCAAGGTGGTATCCAGTCGGACGGAAAGATTTATGGAGGATAACTGATGATCACCTGCTTCATACGTTACGAGATCGATCCCTTCGGCAAGGCGGACTTCGAGCAATACGCGCGCACCTGGGGACAGGCGATCCCGCGCTGCGGCGCCGATCTGATCGGCTACTACGCCCCCCACGAAGGTTCGGCCACGACGGCCTATGCCGTCTATAACATCGAGAGTCTCGCGGCCTATGAGGCCTATCGCGCCCGCCTCGCCGCCGATCCCCAGGGGCGGGCCAATTACGGCTTCGCCCGCGAAAAGCGCTTCATCCTCAAGGAAGACCGGATTTTTCTGCGGCATGTCTCTGGCCCCCATGCGGAGCGGAACGTCGAATGATCGCGGTGATCTTCGAAGTCTGGCCCGCCGCGGGCGAGGAACAGCACTACCTCGATCTCGCGGCGGCCCTTCGCGCCGAGCTTGTGGCGATGGATGGATTCATCTCGATCGAGCGCTTCCGCAGCCTCAATGAACCTGACAAGCTCCTGTCACTGTCATTCTGGCGCGACGAAGGCGCGGTGAAAGCGTGGCGCAACACGCCATCCCACCGCGCCACCCAGAAAAAGGGCCGCAACAGCGTTTTCATCGACTATCGCTTGCGGATTGCACCGGTCTCGCGCGACTACGGGATGAACGAAAGAGCTGAGGCACCGGACGACAGCAAGAAGGTGCATGACGATCGCATGTAAGCCGTTTCAGGTGGCTTTCGAAATGTGAGGGCTTCCGCTACAAGCCCCGCCATGACTGCCTTTCCGCCCGAAAAACTTGATCGCATCATCCGGCGCTTCGCTACCGTTGAACATGGGCTCTCTTCTGGCACATCGGGCGAAGCATTCGTCAAACTGTCCAAGGAATATGCCGAGCTTGAACCGGCGGCTCGTGCCGCCCTGGCGCTCCGCAGGGCCTATGCCGACAGGCGTGATGTCGACGAAATGCTCACAGCCGGGGGAGAACTCGCTCAAATGGCGGAGGCCGAGCGTACGAGCCTAGATGAGACAATTGCCCGGATCGAGCGCGACATCCGCATCCTGTTGCTGCCCAGGGACGCCGCCGACGAGCGGAACGTGATCCTCGAAGTCCGCGCCGGGACCGGCGGCGACGAGGCGGCGATCTTCGCCGGCGATCTGTTCCGCATGTATCAGCGCTATGCCGCGTTCAAGGGCTGGAAAGTCGAACTGATCTCTGCCAGCGACGGCGAGCACGGCGGCTACAAGGAAGCCATCGCCAATATTTACGGCTCCGGCGCCTATGCCCATATGAAATTTGAGTCGGGCGTGCACCGGGTGCAGCGCGTGCCGGCGACTGAAACCCAAGGGCGCATTCACACCTCCGCCGCCACCGTGGCTGTGCTGCCGGAAGCCGAGGAAGTCGATATCAAGATCGAAGACAAGGATCTCCGAATCGACGTGTACCGTTCGTCCGGTCCCGGCGGTCAGTCGGTCAACACCACCGACTCGGCGGTGCGCATCACTCATATTCCAACCGGCCTGGCCGTTGCCCAGCAGACGGAAAAATCCCAGCTCAAGAACAAGAACGCGGCCATGAAACTGCTGCGGTCGAGGCTCTATGATCTCGAACGCCAACGCATCGACAGCGAGCGATCAGCTCAGCGCAAAGGCCAGGTGGGGTCGGGTGACCGTTCAGAGCGCATCCGCACCTATAATTTTCCCCAAGGCCGCGTCACCGATCACCGCATCAATCTGACGCTCTACAAGCTCGACCAGATCATGGAAGGCCCGGCACTGGAGGAAATGGTGCGCGCCCTGATGAACAATCACCAGGCGGAGTTGCTCGCCGCCCAGGATGCCGATGGCCGATGACCACCGTTCGCGAGGCCGCCGATGACGCGCGCCGCAGGCTTATGGGCGCGGGAATTGAAAACGCCGCGCTTGATGCCAGGCTGCTCTTGCAGGCCGCAACGGGATTGCGCCACGAGGAGCTGATCGCCGATCCGGATTGTGTGATCGGCACTGGAGCCGCGAAAAATTTCCAAACCTTCGTATCGCGTCGTCAGGCACATGAGCCTGTCTCACGCATTCTCGGCCGGCGTGAATTCTATGGGCGCACCTTCAACGTGACACCCGCCGTGCTCGATCCGCGCCCCGATACGGAAACGCTGATCGAGGCTGCGCTGCAATATGTAAGAC
>JBKKDI010000036.1:0-10336 GCA_046708645.1 Aestuariivirga sp. | reverse complement strand
AAATCGAAACCGCGGCGGGCAAAACCGTGTCCGAGATTTTTTCCGAGCATGGCGAGGAATATTTTCGCGAAGGCGAGCGCAAGGTGATCGCCCGGCTCCTCGGCAATGGCGCGCAGGTGCTGGCGACGGGTGGCGGCGCTTTTGTCAACGATGAAACGCGCGCTCGCATCCAACAGCACGGCGTTTCCATCTGGCTCAAGGCGCCGCTTTTGCTGTTGATGAAACGTGTGATGAAACGCGAGGGGCGGCCGCTCCTCAAGGCTTCCGATCCGGTGGCCGTGATGCGCGATCTTATCGAAAAGAGATATCCCGTATATTCGTGCGCCGATGTAACGGTGGAGAGCAGGGATGTGCAGCACAATCATATGGTGAATGACGTCATTCGGGCCCTGGCCCAGTGGGACGGCTGGGAGCGGTTGAAAAATGACTGAAGCCGCCCTGGAAGAACGGCGCCAGACCGTAACGGTGGAGCTGGGCAAACGCAGTTATGAGATTGTTATCGGCGACGGCCTTCTGGCGGAAGCAGGCGCGCTGGTGAAGCCGCTGTTGAACCGGCCGGTGACGGCGATCGTCACCGATGAGAATGTCGCCCGCTACCACCTCGCAGATATTGAAACCTCGCTGGCCGCGCAAGGCATTCGTGCAACGGCAATCGTTTTGCCCGCGGGCGAGGCAACCAAGAGTTTCAAGCATCTCTCCGAACTTTGCGACAGGCTGCTTGCCGCCGGCATGGAACGTCACGACCGCATTATCGCCTTTGGTGGCGGCGTGATTGGCGATCTCGCCGGTTTTGCATCCGCCATTCTGCGGCGCGGCGTGGACTTCATCCAAATCCCGACGACGCTTCTCGCCCAAGTCGACTCATCTGTTGGCGGCAAGACCGGCATCAACTCATCTCTTGGCAAAAATCTTCTTGGGGCGTTCCATCAACCCGTGGCGGTTTTCACCGACACCCGCCTCCTTGACACCCTGCCGGCCCGCGAACTCGCGGCAGGCTATGCCGAGGTGGCGAAATACGGCCTCCTCGGCAACTCCCAATTCTTCGAATGGCTTGAGTCTGCCGCAAACGCCATCATGAGAGGAGACACCTCAGCCCGCATTCACGCGATTCGCAAATGTTGCGAGGCCAAGGCGCGCATCGTCGCCACCGACGAAACCGAAACCGGAGAAAGGGCGCTGCTTAATCTGGGGCACACCTTCGGCCATGCACTGGAAGCTGCGACCGGTTATTCCCAGCGCCTGCTCCATGGTGAAGGCGTCGCCATCGGCATGGTGCAGGCTTTCCGCTTTTCCGAACGCCAGCAATTTTGCGCGCCCGGTACGGCGGACCGTGTGGCCCGCCATCTCAAAGGCGTGGGCCTGCCGGTTCATAGTTCCGAAATTCCGGGGGTTTTGCCTCCGGCGGAAACGTTAGCTGCCATCATGCGTCAGGACAAGAAGGCCCAAGCTGGCTCGCTGACCTTCATTCTCGCACGGGGCATCGGGGATGCCTTCATCGCCCATGACGTGGCCGAAAGCGATGTGATCGCGTTCCTTAGGGAGGACTCACACAAGCAATGAGGACGCGGAATCTCGCGGCGATTCTTGACCCCTTGGCCGCGGCGTTTGAATGGGCCGTCACCGCGGTGCTGCGCGTGTTCGGCATCGCTATTTCCAACAAACCGAACGAACGCGCCACCGTCAAGGACAGTCGCGACATGCTCGGCATACACGGCCTGCAGGATTTGACCGTATCTGACGTAATGGTCCACCGTACCAGGATGACGCTTATCGATGGATCTGATGCCCCAGCTGAAATCATCGCCAAGGTGTTGAAAAGCGGCCACACGCGCATCCCCGTGTGGAAGGACAACTCCGACAACATCGTAGGGATTCTGCATGCCAAGAATCTTTTCTCCGCCCTGCAGGAACACGGTGGCGATGCCTCCCGGATCGGCATTGAGGATATTTTGAGCCCGGCCTGGTTTGTGCCCGACTCCCGTGCCCTCACCGATCAGCTCAACGCCTTTCTGCGCCGCCGGACCCACTTCGCAATTGTGGTCGACGAATATGGTGAGCTTCAGGGCCTCATCACACTCGAGGATATCATCGAGGAGATTGTCGGCGACATCAGGGATGAGCACGACGCGGTGGCTAGCGGTGTGCGCCGGAAACCCGATGGTTGCTTAATCGTCGACGCAGGTGTGCCAGTGCGCGATCTCAACCGTGCTTTCGACTGGCGGCTTCCCGACGAGGAGGCGACGACCCTGGCGGGGCTGGTGATCCATGAGGCGCGCATGATTCCCGATGTCGGCCAGGTCTTCAATTTTTACGGGTTCCAGTTCGAAGTGCTAAAGAAACGCAAGCATCAGGTCACATCCATCAAGGTAACGCCGCTGAAGCGGACGGTCGATGGCGCACCGCCAGGTTGACCTCGTTATCGTTGGTGCGAGTTTCGCGGGGCTTGTCTGCGCCCGCACAGCAGCACTCCGCGGCCTCCGCACCGTCGTCATCGAGGCTAAGTCCGATCCAGGGGCCCGCATACATACAACCGGCATTCTGGTGAAGGAGGCAGGCGAGGAGATCGACATGCCGCTACAATTCTCCCGCGCCATACACGGCGTAAGGCTCTATGCGCCTTCGCTCAAATCGGTCGATCTGCGCGCTCCTGGCTATTATTTTCTCACCACCGACACGGCCGGTTTGATCCGCTGGCTGGCTGACGAGGCACGGCGTGCCGGCGCCGAGGTCAACTGTGGTCGCAAGCTTGGCCAAGCCCTCCGCAACGAGGGCGGCTTCCTCCTGCCGCAATTCGATTTGCAGACACGCTTTCTGGTTGGCGCCGATGGCGCTCGCTCGACCGTTGCACGCCTTTTCGGCCTCGGCCGCAATGAAAAATTCCTCACCGGTTTAGAGATCGAATATGACAACCTGCCCCGGATCGATGACAGCCTTCTCCATTGTTTTCTCGACACGAACCTCGCCCGCGGTTATCTCGCTTGGGTAGCGCCGGCACCAAGCTTCTTCCAGGTAGGGCTTGCCACCAACGGAAACGCGAAACCCGATCTCAAAGCGTTTCTCGCTCACACGGAAAAACTGTTTGGTTTTTCCGCCGCCACCGTGAAAGAGCGCCGCAGCGGTCTCATTCCCTGTGGCGGCCCAGTCTCGCCGTTCGTAGGGCCGAACGTGCTGCTGATCGGCGACGCTGCCGGCCATGTGTCGCCGTTGACTGGTGGCGGCATCCGTCTTGCTCTTCGATACGGGCGCCGTTCGGCGCAACTCATCGCCGACTACCTTCTTCGCCACGGGCCGCCGCCGGAGACAGTTCTTGCAAGGGAGCTGCCTTCCTTTGGCATGAAACGGGCGTTACGGCGGGTGATGGACATGGGACCGCCAAACTGGCTCTACAATTTGGCGATCGGCACGCCGGCCATGAACTGGTTCGCGCGCAAGGTCTATTTCCACCGCCGTGCTCAGCCGGGCGACTCGCTCGAAGCCTTCGCGGAGCGGCTCAAGCGTTGAGACTTTTCCTCATGACCTGTGCCGAAGCGCAGGCTTTTCCCAGGAACTGGCTGGTTGCGGCGACGGCGGGGGGAATATCGCCGCGCGAAATCTTCTCGAAACCAAGTGCTGCGAAAAAGTCCGTGGCGGTGTTAGTCAACAGATAAACATCGTAAACGCCCTCGTCGCGCGCCACGCCGAGCAGCTTGCCAACAATCGCTTGGCCGAGCTTGCGGCCGCGATGAGCGGGATCGACGGCGACCGAGCACAACAGCATGCACGTCCCGCACCTTTCGAGCCCACCGGCAGACATTAACTTCCCCTTCGGATCACAAATTCCCACGTAACGCTTGGCCTCTCCCGCCACGTCAGCGGCGGAGAGATTTGCGGCAGCAAGCAGATCCTTGAGCCTTTTATCCTCCGCGGCAATATCAATGAACTCGTGGTCAGGCGGCGCGGCTTCGATGGCGAGCGCATGAACCCGCTCCTTCAACTCCTCGGCAAGGGCGGTGTTTATCATGCGGTGCCGCTCCACGCGCGATTTGGACCGGAAGGCCTCCGCCACGATTCTGACACGGAAATGGCTTTCACCATCGGGCCGCGCTCCCCCATGTCCATGGTGCTGGCTCGATTCGTCAATTACGTCGATTTCAAGCGGCGCAAAGGCTGCGCTGAGCTTCACCGATATTTTTTGTCCGATCGGACCCAGTATCATAATGCTTGGCCTTGTGACGAACGGGTGGCGGGAGGCGAATGGAATGACTATACTTGGCCCAACATGAAACTTGATTCAAAATATTTCGACAAAATCCGCGTCAAGCCCGGCGAGGAACGCAAGGCGCGTGAGCGCTTTCCGCAATGCGAATGGGAGGGCTGCCCGCGGCCAGGGCCCCACAAGGCACCCATGGGGCGGGGGGCGGAGGGTAAATTCTTCAACTACTGTACCGAGCATGTGCAGCAGTACAACAAGACCTACAACTACTTTAACGGCATGAAGGATGAGGAAGTGCTGGGCTTCCAGAAGGATGCCCGCACCGGCCACCGCCCCACCTGGAAGCTCGGCCAGAACTCCTACGCCAACGTGAGCGGCATCCGCCGCAAGGCCGCGAACATGGCCGAGGATCCTTTCAACCTGAAAGGCCAGGCCCCGGACAGGGCGGGCCGCCACCCCAGCGGCCGCGCTTTACGCAATACAGAGCTGAAGGCATTGCAGACCTTGGGACTCGACGACAAGGCGTTACCCGAAGCTGTAAAAAACCAGTACAAGAAACTGGTGAAGCGCCTTCATCCCGACGCCAACAATGGCAGCCGCGCCAATGAGGATACATTGAAAGCCGTGATCCAGGCCTACGACACCTTGCGGACCAGCGGCTTCTGCTAACGATCATGCGCAAAGAATGAGTCCGCCGCCTTGCCCCACAGCGCGTCTGCGTCTAAAAAGCGGCGCCTCCAACCCTGGATAACCACATGAACGCAAAGGCCAACGGCGAAGCCTACGGTATGCCCGATATCAAGATATCGGTGAAGCAGCTCTTTGGTTTCGATTCAAATCTTGAGGTATCCGCCTATTCGCAGGCCAGCGAACATGTGCCGGAACTCGACGAGGACTACCTGTTCAACCGCGAAACGACCTTGGCGATCCTCGCGGGCTTTGCCTACAACCGCCGCGTCATGATCGCGGGCTATCACGGCACCGGCAAATCGACCCATATCGAACAGGTCGCCGCCCGCCTCAACTGGCCCTGCATCCGCATCAATCTCGACAGCCACATCAGCCGCATCGACCTGATCGGCAAGGATGCCATCGTGCTGAGAGACGGCAAGCAGATCACCGAGTTCCGCGAAGGCATTCTGCCCTGGGCCTATCAGCACAATGTGGCACTGGTTTTCGACGAATATGATGCGGGCCGCCCCGACGTGATGTTTGTGATCCAGCGCATTCTCGAAAGCGCCGGCAGGCTGACACTTCTCGATCAGTCAAAGGTGATCCACCCTCACCCCGCCTTCCGCCTGTTCTCGACCGCCAACACCGTCGGCCTCGGCGACACGACGGGACTCTATCATGGGACCCAGCAGATCAACCAGGCGCAGATGGACCGCTGGAACATCGTTACAGCGCTCAATTATCTGCCGCATGCCCAGGAAACCGGCATCGTGCTGGCCAAGAACAAGAGCTACAATACCGATAAGGGCCGCAAGACCATCGCCAACATGGTGCGTGTCGCCGATCTCACGCGCAACGCCTTCATGCAGGGGGATCTGTCGACAGTGATGAGCCCGCGCACCGTGATTATCTGGGCGCAGAACGCCGAAATTTTTGGCGACCTGGGCTTTGCCTTCCGCCTAACCTTCCTCAACAAGTGCGACGAGCTCGAGCGCCCGGTGGTGGCGGAGTTTTATCAGCGCTGCTTCGGCGAGGAGCTGCCGGAATCCGCCGCCCATGTGGCGATTGCCTGACGGAACGTTGGCTCGCCATGGCCGCTGAAAAGGATTCACCTGCCGGCGAATTCAAGCGCGTCTTGACCGTCGCCATGAAGACCATTGCCAGCGAGCCGGAAATGACAGTAGCCTTCGGCACGGATCAGCCATCCCTTGCCGGAACGAAGGCCAAGCTGCCGCAGATCGGCAACGACTTCACAGCCCGCGAAATCGCTATCACCCGCGGCGTTTCCGATAGTTTCGCCCTTCGCCTCTCTAATCATTCCGACCAGGTGCACGCCCGCTACCGGCCAGAGGGCAAGAATGCCCGCGCCGTGTTCGAGGCGTGCGAGCAGGCGCGCGTTGAGGCGCTTGGCGCCAATGCCATGCCCGGCATGGCGGCCAATCTCTCGGCCATGCTGGATGACCGCTATCGCAAGAAGGACGTGGCGCGCTACATGGATCGCAAAGATGCGCCCCTTGAAGATGCAGTGGCGCTGGTCGTCCGCGAAAAGCTCACCGGTTCTGCCCCTCCCGAAGCGGCACAGCCAATGCTCGAACTCTGGCGATCTTGGATCGAAGATAAGGCTGAGGCCCACCTCGCCCATTTGACCGACAGCATTCACGACCAGGCAGCCTTCTCGCGCATGGCGCGTAACATCATCGCCGCCCTCGACATGGCTGACGAGCTCGGCGACGATCCTGACCAATTCGACGACAACGAGGATCAGGAAGCCGAGCCTGATTCCGGCGAGCGCAGCGAGACGCCTGAGGGCGAGGATCAGGAGAGCCAGAAATCCGCCATGGAGGAGCTTCAGGACGCCGAAGGCGAGACTGAAGCGGCCGAGATGGACGCACGGCAAATGGACGCCGACGACCAGCCCGACGACATGGAGGGTGAGGAACAGGACGACGGCGAAGAGCCATGGCGGCCCCAGCTCCCCTTCTCGTCGCTCTCGAACGAGGATTTTTATAAGGTCTACACCAACCAGTTCGACGAGGAGATTTCCGCCGAGGACCTGTGCGACGCAGAGGAGCTGAGCAGGCTTCGCAATTATCTCGACAAGCAGCTTTCCAGCTTGCAGGGAATTGTCGCCCGTCTGGCGAACCGGCTGCAACGCCGCCTCATGGCGCAGCAGAACCGCTCCTGGGATTTCGATCTGGAGGAAGGCCTGCTCGACGCAGCCCGCCTTACCCGCATCATCACCGATCCCATGCACCCCTTGTCGTTCAAGGTTGAACAGGACACGTTGTTCCGCGACACTGTCGTGTCATTGCTTCTCGACAACTCGGGCTCCATGCGCGGACGCCCGATTACAGTAGCGGCCACCTGCGCCGACATTCTTGCCCGCACGCTGGAGCGCTGCGGTGTGAAAGTCGAGGTTCTGGGATTCACCACCAGGGCGTGGAAAGGCGGACAGGCGCGCGAGAAGTGGCTCGCCGCCAACAAGCCCGGAAGTCCTGGGCGCCTGAACGATATCCGCCACATCATTTATAAATCGGCCGACATGCCGTGGCGCCGCGCGAGGCGGAATCTCGGCCTGATGATGCGCGAGGGCCTGCTCAAGGAGAACATCGACGGCGAGGCCTTGATCTGGGCTCACAATCGCCTGCTGGCGCGGCAAGAGCAGCGCCGCATCCTCATGGTGATCTCCGACGGTGCGCCTGTCGATGATTCGACGTTATCGGTCAACTCCGGCAACTATCTCGAGAAGCACTTGCGCCAAGTTATCGGCGATATCGAGACGCGCTCGCCCATTGAACTGATTGCCATCGGCATCGGCCATGATGTGACGCGCTATTACAAGCGTGCTGTCACCATCGTCGATGCCGAGGAACTTGGTGGCGCCATGACGGAGAAGCTCGCCGAGCTTTTCGAGGACGATGATCGCTCCAAAATGCCCACGCCAAAGCGGCGCGTCCGGGCGTGAGGTTGAAACTCGCGCTGGTGTGGCTTGCCATCTTCACGATTGCATCGAAAGCCGAGCCAGTGGCCATATCCGCAAGCTCGCTAAACAGCTTCGGAAACCTCAGCGATACTCCCTTTCACTGGCGCGGCGGACTCGTACTCTCAAGCACTGACAAAAATTTTGGAGGGCTTTCCGGCCTTGCCCTGTCGAATGATTGCACGGACCTCCTTGCCGTGAGCGACGCTGGATTCTGGTTTCGAGCCTCGCTCGCCTATGAAGAAGGAGCTCTCGCCAATATTTCCGAGGCCGAGCTTGCTCCCATGCTCGACAGCGCGGGGAAGCCACCCAGGAGCAAAAGGCGTGGCGATGCGGAAGCCGTCGCCGCACTCGGCAGCGACCGTTATATGGTGGGTTTTGAGAGCCGCACCCGCATTGGCATCTATGACATCGGAACAGGCGGCCTAAAGGCCCGCTTCCAGTTGCTCAAATCGCCCAAGGCCATTGCTGATGGCCCTTCCAACGGTGAAGTGGAATCCGTGGGGCAATTCAAGGCAGGCCCTTGGCAAGGTCACTATTTGGCGATTTCCGAACACCATCTGGACGGCGATGGAAATATCCGCGGCTGGTTGTGGCAATCGTCGCAGACAGTCCCGTTCGCCATAAAACGTCTGGAAGATTACAGCATCACCGACGCGGCGATCCTGCCCGGCGGCGACGTCATCATTCTCGAAAGAAGCTTTGGCGCCTCGCTGCTGCCGGGTATGGCGATCCGCCGCATCGAGGCTTCGGACATAAAAAAAGGTGGAACTGTTGAACCCGAACTTCTCTTCGCGGGCCGCGCTCTATTCCATGCCATTGACAACATGGAAGGCATCGCCCTTTGCGAACGCGACGGCGAGACGCGGCTGACTATCGTCTCCGACAACAATTTCAATGCACGGCAACGCACCCTGTTGTTGCAATTCGCCTATGGGCCCTAACCTTCGTATTTTTCCAGGAAAGCTTCCGCGCTCAATGCCTGCATATCGGCGACCGCCTTGGCCAGCCGGTCATGCTCCCAATCCCACCAGGCGAGCGCTATCATCCGTTCACTGATCTTGGACTCGAACCGCCATTTGAGGAAGCTGGCGGGAACGCCCGCAACGATGGCATAGGGCGAAACATCCTTGGTCACCACGGCGCCAGCCGCAATCACCGCGCCATGGCCGATTTGCACACCGGGCATCACGATGGCGCCCTGCCCGATCCACACATCGTTTCCGATGCCGACGATCGCCGTTCTGCGCCGTTCGCGAAAACTTTTGTCGAGTTTGGCGCCCACGAAATATTCGTTGGGCCGGTAGGTGATTTTGTGCTGGCTCACCCGGTCAATCGGATGCTCCAGCGCATTGACGCAGGCGTTTGCGGCGATGGCGCAGAATTTGCCGATCTTCGCATAGATCACTTGCGCGTGGCGTTCGATGTAGGAATAATCGCCAAGTTCCGCATGCGAGAACTGCACCCGTTCCTTGACTTCGGTGAAGCGGCCGAGCTTTGCATCGCGAAGATTGGCGGAGCCATGGACGTGCGGGGCGCCATCGCGCGTGGCCAAAGGGGAATAACGCCGGGGTTCGACCGGATCGATCAGGCGGCCTTCTGGGTTTCCAGTTTTTTGGCGATGGACCGCTTGAGCTTCAACGCTTTGTCCGAAAGCTCGCCATTGCCGGCCTTCAGCAGGAAGGCATCGAGGCCACCCCGGTGTTCCACCGTTTTCAACGCAATGGCGCTGATGCGGAAACGGTAGGTGAGGCCCATCGTGTCGCTGATCAGGCTGACGTTGCACAGGTTGGGCATGAACCGCCGCCTGGTCTTGTTGTTGGCATGGCTGACGTTGTTGCCGGCCAGGGCATCTTTACCCGTCAATTCACAGCGGCGAGCCATTGTATGCTCCATCAGAAATCATGAAGGCCGGAAGCCTTACGCCCCAGCCCAGTCGCGGCTGTCTATAGAAGCGCCAAAGCTACAGGTCAAGCTAGACCTTAATCCCCTTCCGGCACAATCGGTTAACGGGTGTCTCCCGTTTCGGAGGTGCAGCCGATTTCAACGGGCGAAACTTGTAGGGTGGAATACAGAACAAACTAGATGTGGTGCGAACAAACGGTGAAAGAGAGCGTTTCTGCGATTCGGCCACGCTCCGTTCCGTAAGGGGAACGCTTTCTTAACAGCATCAGGCCGTTTGCGCAGGATCGCGTCACGGGCCATTAACCAAGGCTGCCGAACAAAACCTGAATCGACCGAGAGTCAGCGATTCGGGCGGTATTCGTTCTGCTTTGAATCCAGGATCATGGCGCCAGGCCAATTCCGCTTGACCTTATCTTCCCCGGCCCCCAATTGGCGGGAAACAGCGCCCCCATGCCACCCGTCCGAAATGTCACCGCCGTGTTGGGACCCACCAACACCGGCAAGACCCACCTCGCGGTTGAGCGCATGCTGGCCCATGGCGGCGGCATGATCGGCTTGCCCCTCCGGCTGTTGGCCCGCGAAATCTA
>JBKKDI010000035.1:0-4376 GCA_046708645.1 Aestuariivirga sp. | reverse complement strand
GCCGATGAAGCGGAAAAAGCCGCCGCTGCGTTTCTGGCGGAATACTTCGTCGCTGACCTCGACGAAGGCAAGCGGCAGAGCGCCTGCCGCGATGCAGGCCATGCCGATGAGCCATGGCGTCCATCCCTCGATGCCGGTGAACGGCAGGATAAGCGGACCCACCGAGAACGTGACCGCCAAAACGCTGACATAGAGGCCCATGATGCGGCCGCGATTGCCGTCGCCGGCGAAGGTCAGGACCCAGGCTTCGCTGATGGTGAAGAGCGTTCCCGCAGCGATTCCGAAAATGAAGCGGATGGGGAACCATAGCCAGATGGAGGGCGCCAGTGGAAACGCCAGCATGGTCGCGATCAGGATTGCAATCACGGCGAGGGCGACCTGTTTTGAGCCAACGCGGCCAATGATATGGGGGAGCAGCGGTCCCGCCATGAGAATTCCGATGGGCCCCATGGCGGCATTGACGCCCATGATCCACGCGGGAATGCCCTGTTCCTCCATCAGCAGCGGCAGGAGCTGCAAGGTCAGTCCCATGGCGATGTCGCAGCAGGCTACCGTCGCAATTGCAGCGACAAGATTGCCATAACGCCGGGGGGTGGCGGCGGTTGCGGTCATCGTTCGAGTCCGTCCTTGTAGGGTTGTTGTGCGCTGCCTCTAGCTGTAGGCGATATGAGGGGCAAGCCGTTGCGCGGGGACCGCAGCGCCGCTATGCAACGCGGCCATGGCAAAACTTAAAGTCCTGATTATTCCGGTTACCCCGTTCCAGCAAAATTGTTCTCTGGTTTTCGACGAAGAAGCCAAGCGCGGCGCTATCGTCGATCCGGGTGGCGATGTGCCGGTAATTCTCGATGCGATCAAGCGGAGCGGCGTTGCCATCGAAAAAATTCTTCTGACCCACGGCCATATCGACCACGCGGGCGGGGCGGCGGAATTGCGCCACGCGCTGGGGACCACAATCGAAGGGCCACATCGCGAGGACAAGTTCCTGCTGGAAAGCCTGCCCGAGAAAGGCGCAAGCTATGGCTTGTTTGCATCGCGCGCGGTGGAGCCGGATCGCTGGCTGGCCGAAGGCGATACGGTAACGGTCGCGGGGCTTAGTTTCAGTGTGCTGGAAGCGCCGGGGCATACGCCGGGCTCGGTGGTGTTCTTCAACGAGGCAAATCGTTTCGCGCTGATGGGCGATGTGCTGTTTCAAAACTCCGTCGGCCGCACCGACCTGCCGCGCGGCAGCCACGAAACCTTGCTGCGCTCGATCCGCGAAAAGATCTTGCCGCTGGGCGACGACGTGGCGTTCCTGCCTGGCCATGGACCTGCGTCAAGCGTGGGTGAGGAGCGGCGGAACAATCCGTTTTTGCAGGGGTAGGATAGCTCTGTCTCCTAGACTGTCATCGCCGGATTTATTCCGGCGACCCATCGGAATATCGTGCTCCGCGCCTGAATTGGTGATGGGTTGCCGGGACAAGCCCGGCAATGACAGGTATTGGAGTGTTACGACTTCATCTCCACCAGCCGCGACTTCGCCGCGAAATAGGCGTCGCCGGTGGTTTTGAATTCGCCGCAGTCGGTGGGCGCGCCCGCATAACTTTCGCAGAACTGGCCGCTGCTGGCGGACCAGGTTCCCTTGCCGGCGCCCTTCACATCGTCCTGAAACTCAAACGTACCATCGGCGGCGTAGGTGATGAAGCCGTTGCCGTCGGCGCGGGTATATTGGAAGGTTTTGCCGGTGATGGCGCTGCTGATCTCATCGGCGGTCAGGGCGCGGATGGGTTCGGCCACGGGCTTGGCGGTGCTGCTCTCATTGAGGAAGCGCACGCCCTGGGGGCCGCTGTTGCAGGCGGCAAGCAGCGTGGCCATGGCCAACGCAAGCGAAAGGGTAGACGGCTTCAAATTTTCAGTCCCTAAAAGTATCCGGCGCATGTGCCACAGACCTCCCCCGGTTTCAAGCGATTTGGCCGACGAGCCCCACCAGTTCCCCCAGATGGGGAAGTCTGCGGAAGCGCGGATCGGCTTCCGGCGCTTCCTCGTGCTCCAGCGCCCAGGTCAGTTCATGGGGCACATGGACGCCCCAACTTCCTGCGGCGAGTGCCGGTGCTATGTCGGAGCGGATCGAATTGCCGACCATCATGGCGCGATCCGCGCCATCCCCGTGACGGCTGAAAACACGTTGATAGGTGGCCGGCGTCTTGTCGCTGACGACCTCCACGCCGGCGAAGAAATCGCCGAGGCCCGATTGGGCGAGCTTACGTTCCTGATCGAAGAGATCGCCCTTGGTAATCAGGATGAGGCGATAGCCGCCGGCCAGCGCGGCGAGAGTTTCGTGCGCATGGGGCAGGGTTTCGACGGGATGGCGCAGCATCTCGCGGCCGAATGCCAGGATTTCAGCGACCACGGTGGCCGGCACCCGGCCCTCCGTTACCTCGATGGCCGTCTCGATCATCGACAGGGTGAAACCCTTGATGCCATAGCCATAGAATTCGAGATTGCGCCGCTCGGCCTCGAGCAGCCGTTTGGAGATGTGTGGAGGTTCGCCATGGGCCGCCAGCAGTTCGGCGAAACGCCGCTCCGTCAACTGGAAGAAGCGCTCATTATGCCAAAGCGTGTCGTCGGCATCGAAGCCGATGACGGTGAGGCTGGAAGACGCCTGCGGCATGGTAACCTTATGGATTTAGTATATCCCCTGGCCGAACGTGGGCTTGCCCAAGGTATCGGCCTGCAATAGCGCCGCCCCGCCCGCCGGCCGCACCACGACCTGGGTCTTCAGGGGCACCTGCAGGAACAGCTCCGCTATATCCTGGTTGAGCATGCGCACACAGCCCGACGATTTGGCCTTGCCGATGGATGTTGGATCATTGGTGCCGTGGATCCGATAGAGCGTGTCTTCGCCATTGGCATAGAGATACAGGGCGCGGGCGCCCAGCGGATTGTCCGGCCCGCCCGGCTGGCCATTGGCCCATTTGGCTGCGTTCTCGTCGCGGGACACCATTTCCTTGGGCGGCACCCAGCGGGGCCAGCGGCGCTTCATGCCGACCTCGGCAGCGCCCGACCAGGCAAAGCCGGCGCGGCCCACGCCCACGCCATAGCGCGTGGCTTCGCCGCCTTCGCGCACGTGGTAGAGAAACCGCTTGGCCGGATCGACGACGATGGTGCCCGGGAATTCCTGGCCCTCATAGGCAACGAGCTGGCGGCGGAACTGCTTGGGGATTTTCTTCAGATCGGCGGGCTCGATCGGGAAATCGACTTCCGATTCGGCTGGGGGCAGCAGGGCGGGGTCATATCCCGATTCATCGTCATAAAAGCCATAGTCATCATCGTTGGCAAGATCGTCTTTGTCGTAATAATAGAGATCCGCGTCTTGCGCCAGGGCGCTACCGGACGCCGCCAAGGCAGTTAACCCCACGATAAAATGGCGGCGCGACAATATCTTAATCATGGCTTCTCCTGCGTGAGCCCTTTTTGTAGGGTATGGCCATAAACGCTTTTCCCCTCGCAAAGTTGCATGGCTCTTGGAAGTCAGCCGCGGCAGGACTTGGAAGAGGCTGTGGCGGGAATGTGGTGAAGGGTCACTATGGCGTTAACTGTGACCTAAAAGCCGCAGTTTTAGCCCGCCAGCGTGAACGTGGCCTTGCCCACCTGATAGGTGCCCCCGCCCCCGGAGAAGGGGTAACAGCTCATGGGAACGCCGCCGGGCAGGAAGGGTGCTGGATCGAAGCTTTCGCAAAGCTGGCCGTCCTGGGTCTGCCAGCGGCCGGTGGTTTTACCCTTCCCGTCCACTTCCACCAGCGAGGTGCCATCGGCGGCATAGAGTGTCGTTCCGGTGTTGTTGGGACCGGCGAAGCGCCAGCTCTTGCCCGAGAGGATGCCGCGAATATCAGCGGCGGCCAGCGGCCTGGGGCCGGTCGAGACATCCACATCCGACGACTTGTCGCTCATCAACGAGCAGGCCGACAAGGCCAGCGCCACGAAAGCGAGGGCGACAGCGCGGCGAGAGGGGCAAATGCGATGCGGCATGGATTCTTTTTCTCCAAAGTCAAACGAAAGGCACTCTAACACAGGCTAACGGCGGGCAGAAGGGCAAGTGAAAGTGGCGAGGTTTTTTTGCAACCTCAAAATCATCCGTCCAAGGTTTTTCTTCTTGTCCTGTGACTGTGGCCGTAATGTGCAAGCCTTTTCGGATTCGGGGGCTTGGATGAAACGTATTTATGCGCTGGCCGGGGTGCTGGCGGTTCTTTTGTCAGCCTGCGCTACGCCACTGGTGGACAAGGATTTCGCCGGGCCGACAGCGGTGGTCCGCGACAGCAACGCCAATTTCGTCAAGGGCAATCTTGTCCGCGCCGACCGTGTGGATTTCTTTGTCATGACGCGAGCGGACGGCAAACAGA
>JBKKDI010000034.1:0-3763 GCA_046708645.1 Aestuariivirga sp. | reverse complement strand
CGGTTACGCCGTGCTCGATGCAGAGGGCGGCCACCCGGGCATCATGAATTTGCGGACCAGCGAGGCGGGCCGGCAGAGACAGGCGTTTGAGACAACCCCAATAACCACCTGTTTCCGCCAAAAGAACGACGCCCGGGGATTCCATCCACGCTTCGATCTGGTCGAGGGCAAGCGGGAGTGGCGTCGGGGGAGCGTAAATACGAAGATGGGTGACGATGGCGATGAATTCGTGGAGGCAGGGCCAGGGAATGGCCCAGGCTACGGCGCCCTCCGCCAATTCTCGAACTCGCGCCGCCGCTTTATCATGCCAGGTCGAATCTTCCCGGTGGGCGTAAACGAGAATGTTGGTATCGACGGCGATCACCCGCCGCGGCCCTCATAGGCCATATCCCTGAAGCGCTCCCATGGCGCATGTTCCATTGCGGGTGCCAGACCATCGCCCTTGAACGATGCCTTGCGGAGTTGAAAGTTTTTTTGCCGCTTGTGCTGGTCGACCACGCGTCGTAGCCCTTCCTGAACCAGCGCTTTGAGAGTTGTCCCCTCCCGACGGGCCAGGCGCTGGGCCTCCGCCAGAAGGCTATCGGGTATTTGAACGGTTGTTTTCATATGGCTAGCCATATCACAATAGCCGTATAGCTGTCAAACGCGCGGTATTCCTGGCGGGGCGTCGCAATTTGACTTCCGGCCGCTGTTCTCCTATCTCCCTGCCATCTCAAGACGCTTGAACGTCTTCCGGTCCTTTCACACATGGGTTATCCCAAAGAGGTGAGGAGGCCAGCATCCGGCAGCGAGTTTCGCTCCCGGGTGTGAAATGCGTTTGGGCTGAAGGAATGACCGGATGTTCGAAACCTTAAGCGAGCGATTGGGCTCCATTCTCGACAAGCTGACCGGCAGGGGCGCCCTGTCGGAGGCCGATGTCGATGAAGCCATGCGCGAGGTGCGCCGCGCGCTCCTTGAAGCCGACGTGGCGCTGGAGGTGGTGCGCGCGTTCATCGACAAAGTGAAGGCCAAGGCGGTGGGCGCTGAAATCGTCAAGTCGATCAGGCCCGGCCAGATGGTGGTGAAGATCGTCCACGATGCCCTCGTCGAGACGTTGGGCTCGGAAGGCTCCGCCCTCAATTTGCGCGCCGCACCGCCGGTTGCCATTTTGATGGTGGGTTTGCAAGGCTCGGGCAAGACAACGACCACCGCCAAGATCGCCAAGCGCCTCAGCGAACGCGACAAGCGCAAAGTTCTGATGGCCTCGCTTGATACCGCGCGCCCCGCAGCACAGGAGCAGCTTGCCATTCTTGGCACTCAGGTAAAGGTCGATACACTTGCCATCGTCAAGGGCGAGACGCCCCCACAGATCGCCAAGCGCGCCATGTCGGAAGCACGCAAGGGTGGCTACGATGTGGTGATGCTCGATACGGCTGGCCGGCTCCATATCGACGAGGAATTGCTGGCCGAAGCGGCCTCCGTGCGTGACATCGCAAAGCCCAAAGAAACCCTGCTGGTTGCCGATGCCCTCACGGGCCAGGACGCAGTCAATCTGGCGCGCGCCTTCGACGAAAAGATCGGTATTTCCGGCATCGTGTTGACACGGATCGACGGCGATGGCCGTGGCGGGGCGGCGCTTTCCATGCGCGCTGTGACCGGCAAGCCCATCAAGCTCATGGGCACCGGCGAAAAGCTCGATGGTCTTGAAGATTTTCACCCCGAGCGCATCGCCGGGCGCATTCTCGGCATGGGCGATGTGGTCAGCCTCGTCGAAAAGGCGTCGCTCAACATCGATCACGACAAGGCGAAGAAAATCGCCGAGCGGATGCGCAAGGGCTCCTTCGATCTCGAGGATTTGGCCGATCAGTTGCGCCAGTTGCAGAAACTCGGGGGCATGGGCGGCATGATGAATCTGCTGCCGGGCATGGGCAAGATCAAGAAACAGCTCGAAGGTGCCGACCTCGACAATACCGTACTGAAGCGCCAGATGGCGATCATCGGTTCGATGACACCTTATGAGAAGCGCAGTCCCAAGATCATGAACGCCAACCGCAAGAAACGCGTGGCGGCGGGCTCCGGCACCAAGGTCGAGGAAATCAACCGGCTGCTCAAGATGCATCTCCAGATGGCCGCCATGATGAAGCAGATGAGCCAGGGCAAGGGCATGTTCGGCAAAATGATGGGCGGCAAGAGCGCGCCCGATGCGGCCGAACTGGAAAAGATGCAAGCCGAGTTGGCGAAGATGAGTCCAGACGCGCTGCCGCCCGAACTCAAGGACATGATGCAGGGCGGCTCTCTGCCGCAAATGCCTTCGGGCCTTCCGGGCCTGGGCGGATTGCCTGGCCTGGGCGGCTCGCCCTTCAGAGGATTTCCCGGACTGGGAAAGAAGAAATGATCTCGAACAACAGGAGTAATGAAACATGGCCGTGAAGATCAGGCTCGCGCGCGCGGGCACCAAGAAGCGTCCCTATTATCATATCGTGGTCGCCGATGCGGCTTCGCCCCGCGACGGCAAGTTCATCGACGTGGTGGGTTCGTTCAACCCGATGCTCGCCAAGACCGACGAGAACCGCGTCAAGCTCGATGCCGGCAAGGCCGGCGAATGGCTCAAGAAGGGCGCACAGGCGACGGACAGAGTGCTCCGCTTCCTCGACAAGGCCGGCGTGGCCAAGCGCGAGCCCCGCAACAATCCCAAGAAGGCGCTGCCCGGCAAGAAGCGGTTGGAGCGTGAAAAGCTGCAAGCTGATGCTGCCGCAAAGGCCGCCGAAGCTGCCGCAGCACCTGCCGCGGAAACCGCTGCACCGCAGTCGTAACGGCCGCGTGATGGTGGCACGCGATATCGTTTCCGTTGGCGTCATTACCGGAGCCCATGGCGTAAAGGGCGAGGTGAAACTTAGAAGTTTCACCTCCGACCCCGCAGGGATCGCTGTCTATAGTCCGCTGGAAAACGGATTGGGCGAACGGATCGAAATTGTGAAACTCCGCACACAGACGGATGGCTTCATTGCTGTTCTGAAGGGTGTGGCGGATCGCAACGCCGCGGAGGCCCTGAAGGGCACGGAACTTTTCGTTCCCCGCGAGCGCCTGACTGAACCACAAGAGGGCGAGGTCTATCTTAGCGACCTCATCGGTTTAGAGGTGTGGGAAGGCGACAACAGACTTGGTAATGTTTTGGCCACTCCGAACTATGGCGCTGGCGATCTCATCGAGGTGAAGGCTGAAGGACGCAAGGATACGGTCCTGATTCCCTTTTCGGAGACTTTTGTGGTGAGCACCGATCTCAAAGGCGGAAAGATCGTCGTCGTTCTGCCGGAAGGATTTCTGGACGAGGGAGAGCGTTGACGCCTCACAAATATGTCATCCCCGGACTTGTTCCGGGGACCCATCGATCAGCCTACGGATGGATGGGTTGCCGGGACAAGCCCGGGGATGACAAAAATAGAATGAGGATTGATGAATGACCTTCAAAGCGACCATACTGACTCTGTTTCCTGAGATGTTTCCCGGACCGCTCGGTTTGTCGCTCGCAGGCAAGGCGCTGGAGCAAGGGCTGTGGTCGCTAGACGTGCGTGATATCCGGGCTTCCGCCACGGACCGGCATCGCAGCGTCGATGAGCATCCGGCGGGGGGTGGTCCCGGCATGGTGCTGAAGCCGGATGTGCTGGCTGCTGCGATCGATGCCGCACCCCATGCAGGGCCACGCCTGCTGATGAGCCCGCGCGGTGAGCCGCTGACCCAGGCTCTTGTCCGCGAACTGGCGGCGGGACCGGGTGTTCTCATCGTC
>JBKKDI010000033.1:0-2729 GCA_046708645.1 Aestuariivirga sp. | reverse complement strand
CCGCGTCGGCGCGCGCGAGGCGCCCCGCGAAACGCAGCACGGGATAGGCGGCGAGCGGCAGCAGGATGCCCATGAGCACCACGGCAAGCATCTGCGGCAGCAGCGCGCCGAACGGCTGCTTCGCCAGCTCCACGCCACCCTTCAGCCCGATGGAGAGCAGCAGCAGGATGGTGAGAAATTCGTAGATCGCGGGCGGCAGGCGCAGGTCGGCGCGCGCGATGCCGGCGACCAGCCCGAGCAGGAAAAACAGCACGATGGGGTCGAACGCGGGCATGGATCTACGTTGTCTCCCTGCTGCCCCGGGCGTCCAGTTGCTCCGCCCATTCCCAGACCGGCAGCAGGACGGCCAGCGCGATCGGCCCGAGGAAAAGCCCGATGAGCCCGAACGCCAGCACGCCCCCCAGCACTCCGATCAGCACAAGGACAAAGGGAATCTCGGCAGTGACAGAGATGATTGGCGGACCGATAAAGTCCTTTCTTTCCCAGCAAGGAACCCGAAAACGACGAGGGACAGGCTGCCGACCCAGTTCTTCATAATGCTCCGCGCCATCACGCTCCTGCCGCCCGGCACAAACCTTGGGCACGCATGCACGCTCATATGCTCCCAGTTATATATTTCTGCATAGCCTCGGCTTCTGACCGAACCTCCTCCAGACGCAGATGGAGCAGGTCGTGGATGCTCACCATGCCGACCAATTTCCCGCCCGTCACCACCGGCAAATGGCGCACATGCCTGGAAACCATGAGCGCCATAATGCTCGCCGCACGATCGTCCGGTGTGCAGGTCAAAACCTTCGCAGTCATGAGGTCCCGGACGGGTTTGCTCATCAGTTCAGGGCCGATCCTCTTCAAACCGCGCACGATGTCGCGTTCAGAAATAATGCCCTCTACCATTCTGCCGTCGCTGCTCACTACCAAGGCCCCAGTGTCCTCAAGTTCCGGGAATTGTAAGAGCTGAGCGATCGCGGCATCAGGTGCGATGTGCCTAGTGGTACCTTTTGGCTGCGCATCGAGAATCCGCTGAACAGTCACGTTAAAACTCCTTCACCTATCGCAATTCCCGTCAGTCGGCAGCGAGCAGAATAGCCCCGTCGCTGCCACCTCGACGTGAACTACGAACGGCAAGCAATTGGACTCCGGCTGTCGCCGGCGTCCCCATCGCGGGCGATCCGGACATCGTGTGGCTCGAAAGCGCGGCAACGTCCCACTATTGTCGCGACGACGATTGCGTTCTGTACCTTCCGCTTCGTTCCCATAAGCGATCTCCTGGCAAAACGACGTGTGGGGAGCCGAAAGGAAGCACTCGGCGACTCGGCCCGACCGAAATGGGCGCTGGCCCCGCTGGATGCCGAGTACGCCGCCGGGGTTTCCTTCACCTCATCAGGCATCTGCGGAAGACGCTCATCCTGTGCAGACTCTTTCTGTCCTTGCTGTCCGAATTGCCTCATCATGAATTGGAACAGCAAGATTGCGCCGACGATCAGGGCGTAGATCAGTTCTGTGGGAAAACCGTTCAAGGTTGCCTGCCTACTGCCTTTAAGGTGGTCGGGTGTTCATCTCCGGTGCCGGCGATCTCCTCACGCATAACCGTATCGGCCTGCAAGTTCTTCATGCGGTAATAGTCCATGATGCCAAGATTGCCTTGGCGGAATGCCTCGGCCATGGCGCGCGGTACTTCAGCCTCCGCCTCCACCACCCGCGCCCGCATCTCCTGCTCCAGCGCCACGGCCATGGCGCGGCGCTCCTCAGCCTTGGCTTGGGCGATCTGCTTGTCGGCGTTGGCCTGATCAATCTGCAGCTTGGCGCCGCTGTTCTCGCCCACAGTCACGTCAGCGATGTCGATCGACAGGATCTCGTAGGCAGTGCCAGCGTCCAGGCCCTTGCTCAGGACATGCTTGGAGATGTGATCCGGATTCTCGAGCACGCTCTTGTGGCTGATGGAGGAACCGATGGTGCTCACCATGCCCTCGCCGACGCGGGCGATGATGGTTTCTTCACCGGCGCCTCCCACCAGCCGGTCGATGTTGGTCCGGACCGTAACGAGGCAAACGGCAATGAGCTGGATGCCGTCCTTGGCAACCGCCGCGACTTTCGGCGTCTGGATCACCTTGGGGAGGACCGACATCTGCACCGCCTCCAGTACATTGCGTCCGGCCAGATCGATGGCCGCAGCTCGCTTGAAGGGCAAGGGAATAGTGGCTTTGTCCGCCGAAATCATGGCGTTGACGACCCTCACGACGTTGCCGCCCGCAAGAAAGTGGGCTTCCAGGTCGTTGATGGAAATGTCGAGTCCGGCCTTCACCGCGCTGATCCGCGCCGTGACCACCGTGGTGGGAGGAACGCGGCGCAGGCGCATCGCGATCAGGGTGAACAGCCCCACGTAGGCCCCAGAAGCCCATGCAGCGATCCAAAGAGGAATGGGGACTAGATACAAGATAAAGGCCAGCCCCACCAACACTACTATCAGCAGTCCGAAGCCACCCGCTATGCCAGTCATCACTTCGATCATTTGTTGTTCCTTTGGGAGGTGCGCGGTACTCGCCGCGCGACGATTCTGTTGCCGCCCACGTGCGTCGCCTCGGCGATCTGGCCGGCCATGACGTGGATATCGGTTCGCATGCTCGGTCTTTTCTTGTCGATTGAGTGCAAGGTGGCGCCGAGTGTAGAAGCGCCGAACCTTCGTGTAAATGAGATTTATACAAGACGATTAGTCGAATAACCCGAATGAT
>JBKKDI010000032.1:0-3037 GCA_046708645.1 Aestuariivirga sp. | reverse complement strand
CTTTCCAGCCGCGACACGTAGACCTGTTTGCCGCCGAGACGCTTGGCGACCTGCTCCTGCGTGAGCGCGCGCGATTTGCGGATGTCGCGCAGTGCCATTTCCTCGGCGATCAACTCCCTGGCGCGGGCCTTGATGCGCTTGCGGCGTTCGAGCGGGAAGCTTGCCAGCACTTTTTCATAGGGAACGGACTTCTTCATCGACGTGGTTTCCTTTTCGCTAGATCCGCAACATGCACATCGAAGCGGTCATCGGCCTTGCGGATCAAAGTCTTGTAAAAGCGGGATTGCGATGCACCCGATTTGTCGCCGGCAACCAGCAAAATGGCTTTGCGTTCAGGATCGAATGCATAAGCCAACCTCCATACTCCACCTACCGAGTCGAACCGCAGTTCCTTCATGTTGGCATGCTTTGAGCCCTTCAGCGTGTCGGCGTGCGGTCGCCTGAGCGCCGGGCCGAATTCGCGCAGCAGTTCGATATGCACCGACGCCTCGTCTTGCACGGTTTGCAGGAAGCCTAAGAACTCCGGCAGGAATGCCCCGTGAAACTCGACGCGCCATCGCATCGGCTCCAAATATCATATAATATATATGCATTACAAGGTATAAATAGCTCAGACTGGTCCAAAGCCGCCGCCGCCAAGCGGCTCGGCCTCACTCAGCCCCGCCTCAACGATTTGCTCCGGGGACGGATCAACAAGTTCAGCCTTGACGCCCGTATGACTATCGCCGCGAAGGCGGGCTAGTTCGCCGGCTTGACGCCGACGACGGTCACGCTTTTGACGTGCAGATCCGCATCGCGTGCGGACGCGATCTCCTCCGGCCCAAGATGGCTGGCGAGTTCCTCGTCGGGCAGGTCGATACGCCGGGATTTGGCGATGCGCACGTCGCTGAAGCCTGCTTTCCTTATGATTGCGAGGTAGTCCGCCTCCGGCTCGGCGCCCGCGACGCATCCGACATAGAGGGCGGCGGCCTTGCGGATGCCCTCCGGCAAGGGAGCGGAAGCCACGATGTCGGAGACACAGAAATGGGCGCCACTACGCAGCACACGAAAGATTTCGGTAAAGGCGCCCGTCTTGTCAGGCACAAGATTCAAGACGCAGTTCGAGATCACGACATCGATTGAACCGCGCTCGAACGGCAGGTGCTCGATCTCGCCCAGGCGGAACTCGACATTGCGATATCCGAGTTTCTCGCTGTTGCCGCGGGCTTTCGCCACCATGTCCGGCGTCATGTCCACGCCAAAGACCTGGCCTTCCTCTCCGGCAAGCCGCCGCGCCACGAAAGCATCGACGCCAGCGCCCGCGCCGAGGTCGAGGACTGTGTCGCCTGGCTTGATGCCGGCGTGCTCGGTCGGCAACCCACAGCCTAGCCCGAGATCGGCTTCGGCGAGATAACCCTCAACCGACTTGTAGGCGTCGCCGATCATGTCGATGCCTTCAGCGCCGCCGCAAGCGCCGGAGGAGGAGCCGCAGCAGCTTGTCTCCTTACGGGCAATTGCTCCGTATTTCTCGCGCACCAGTGCACGGATTTCTTCGGCTTGTTCGGTCATTCGGTTTCCTCCTTGGTGGCTTGTGAGCATCCGCCGCTCAGGCAGGCGAAAAGCTCGTCGAGATCGCTGCGGACCCGCGCAATAACCTCCGGGTCGAGGCAGTAGCAGGATTTTGGCCCTTCAACGTCGCCCCGCACGAGTCCAGCTTCCCTCAGCACCTTGAGGTGCTGGGAAACGGTGCTCTGAGCCAGAGGGAGTACTTCCACGACCTCTCCGCAAATGCAGGTGCCGCGCGCGGCGAGAACGCGCAGAATTTCCAGCCGGGCAGGATGCCCCAGCGCCTTGAAACAAGAAGCCAGCGCCATATGCGCGGCCAGCGGGTCGAATTTCTCATCCATTCTTATCGTGTATCGTCGATCTACGATTTAGTCAAGTCGGCGGTCCTTCCCTTTTTCGTTGAACACCTCGATCAGTATGATACTATCCTACCATGTCCGCAGCCGAGAAAATCAGCATTACGCTCACGCCGGAGATGAACCGGCTCATCAAGCAGCGCGTCGAGGCGGGCCAATTTGCCTCCTCCAGCGAGCTGATCCGCGAGGCGCTGCGCGTCTGGCAGAAGCAGGAGGACGAGCATCAGGAACGCTTGGCTTCCATCCGCGCCCGAATACAAAGGTCCATCGACGATCCCAGACCCAGCATTCCCGCCGAGGAGGTCTTTGATCGTCTCAAGAAGATGCACCAACGGGATTTGAAAGCCGCCTCTTGAAAAGCAAGCGGCTTGTCTTTCGGCCCGAGGCGGAATCCGATCTCGTCGACCTCTATCGTTATATCGCTGAAGCCAGCGGCAGCATGGATGTCGCTTTCAGATTTACAGAACGGCTGCGCGCCACCTGTTTTACCCTGACCGATTTCTCCGAGCGGGGGACGCCTCGCGACGATATCAAGAACGGCCTGAGAATTATCACTCATGAGCGTAAGACGGTGATCGCCTACTTCATCAAAGGCGATAGCGTGGTCATTAATAACATCTTCCATGGCGGACGCGACTGGGAAGCCGCGCTACTCGGCAATACTGATCCGGCTCCCGAAAAATAAAGACACTGCGGGTGAGTGTTTTCAATTGGGGGATATCACCAAAAATCGGTAGAGTTTCCAATACGCACAATATTCGGAGAGAAGATTTGACCAACAAGCCAACCAACAAATTGCTGTATGACGCCATCAAGGACCGGGGCACCGCCTATCTGATGATCTTTCGCGAACTCAAGGCCCGCTACGGCGAAGATGAAGCCAAGGACGTGATGCGAAGTGCAAGCCGCGCCCACGGTCTTTATATCGGTAAATCGCTCGCGGGCTGCGCCCCGAGGGACTTTGAATGTATGGCAAAAAGTTTCGCGAAATCACCAGATGACGGGTCAGTGTTTTGCCCGGACATTAGGCGGCTCGAGAGCAGATGCCTCGTAGTGAAGATGATGGCATGCGGGATCTAGGAGGCTTGGGTTGAGTGCGGATGCAGTCAAGAGGAAATCGTCTCCTTGCTTTACTG